>CAMYOP010000013.1 GCA_947260045.1 uncultured Desulfobulbaceae bacterium | reverse complement strand
GGTTGCTTCCGCTTCTTCGGTTGCTTCCGCTTCTTCGGTTGCTTCCGCTTCTTCGGTTGCTTCCGCTTCTTCGGTTGCTTCCGCTTCTTCGGTTGCTTCTGCTTCTTTATTATCGGAGGTGTCAGTGTTGGAGCCAACAGTCGCCTCAGAATCTTCTGTGCTTTCTTCTAGTGCTGAAGCATCTACTCCACTCACATCTGCGATATCACCATCAGCAGGAACTGGCAACACATCTGCAGAAAACAGAAAGCGCGATTCAAGTTGTTCAAAAATGACTTTGCGACGAATTATTTTTTTCACTCAATCCCTGTCTATCTGAGCAATATCAACTAAATAGTTAAACACTAAAAGATTATATCACTTATCCTTGCCTACTTGGTAAACAAAAAATATAAAATTTCATCAAGTGATACTGATCACATAACTTAAAAACAGTTGACTCGGTCTTACACATCCTGTGCAAAACTCATGCAAAGATCGATCCAGCAAAAAACTTCAATCTTATAACGTAATACCAAAAAGTTATAAATAAATACTACTGAACAGGAGACTCAAAAGTTAACAAAAAGTGTAAGTCGAATTACATTATCGCAAAAAGAAGTGATTTTTTACGCTGATTTTCGCCTGTAGATTAAGCAGACTGGTTAAAATAACGTAAAAATTAAGAAGAAAAAAACAGACAGCCGCTCAAATTCGATAGAATCATAAGCCAGAATTTACTCATTACGCTTGGTCCCTTTATAGGTAAAGGCTTTAGCAATCATTTTATAAAAACTTCCCTTATCGATTCCTATATCCTTCCCACATGAACACTGGATTTTCAGGCCGTTCATTTTGGATTGAAACATTTTCATAATCCGGTCTTTATGACAGCGAAGCACTTCACCCTGGCCAATTTTGTCATAGCGCCAAAGTTTCTTTTTACAGGCTGAGCAACGAATAACGAGCATGGTAATTTCTTAGAGTATTAAGATGCTAAAACATGTGCAGCATTGCACAATTAAATCTTCTGATGAGTGCGCTGCAGTTCTTCCGGGTCTTGGAATTTGTGAAACCGGATCTTTCTACTGCGAGGGAACTCTCTTTTCAAGCAAGACTTTACCTTTCGCATTAATTGATCGTGGCCAATGGTAAATTCTTGCACCACATAACCATTTTCACAGACCTGATAGAGATCTGCTCCTCTTTTAATTATGGCTACAGTCCTGTTTCGTTTATACGACAGCAGTTCAATACCCCCTGGGGGAGCTATTTTTTTCAACTCTCTTTTTAACTGAGTCAAAGCTGAATCAATATTTACCAGAGCCATCATTTCCCATTGATTTATTATAAACAATCCTTAAGGTACAATTTCCAGGTGTTGCAATTACAATGTTTAAGAATACCTATTATCTTCTAAAACAGATATATTTTATGTAAAATTTGCATATTTTGTTGAAAAAAATGTCTTAATCTGTTTTTTACAAATTAGAAAAATACTGGAAGTTTCTCGGTGGGCACAAGGAATTATTCTTTGTGCCTTCACAATTTTAAGGCCCTTGGTTTTTCACTTTACTAAAGAACTTCCATATTCCGGGGCACAATCCATAGAGGCTATTGCAACTATCCGTCTGATCAAAGTTTCTGCCAATCAAACAAGTTGAAACTTTACATAAAATCGGCACGTTGCAGAAAACACCCATGAAGCACCTTGCAACCGAAC
This sequence comes from uncultured Desulfobulbaceae bacterium, assembly GCA_947260045.1. GTDB lineage: Bacteria > Desulfobacterota > Desulfobulbia > Desulfobulbales > Desulfobulbaceae > CAMYOP01. The sequence continues at coordinate 27,273 of CAMYOP010000013.1, read as the reverse complement.
TCAAATCGGATAAGCCAAAACATGAATGTGGAGTCTGTGGCATATTTGGCCATAAAGATGCTGCAAAACTTACATATTTCGGCCTTTACGCGCTCCAACACAGAGGCCAGGAAAGTGCTGGAATAGTTGCCAGTGACGGCAAAAATGTCCATCTGCACAAAGACATGGGGCTGGTTCCGGAAATTTTCACTGAATCCATATTGAGTAAACTTTCCGGCCACTTGGCTGTGGGCCACGTTAGATATTCAACCACTGGCGAATCCAACATCATCAATACCCAGCCATTCATGGTCACCTACAAAGGTGTACCACTTGCAGTTGCCCATAACGGCAATCTAGTTAATTCCATTGATCTGCGAAATCACCTGGAGAGAAAAGGTTCTATTTTTCAGAGTACCATGGATAGTGAAATCGTTCTCCACCTCCTGGCTCGCACGCTTGACTTAGGAATTGCACGGGCAGTAAAAGAAACTTTTGCCTGTATCCAGGGTGCTTATTCACTCCTGCTGATGACTCCTGATACGATGATTGCGGTGCGAGATCCCAACGGGTTTCGCCCCTTATGTCTTGGCCGAATGATTGATGGTGATCGCAAAGATGGTGTTGCCCACATAGTCGCCTCTGAAACCTGTGCGCTGGATCTGGTTGAAGCAGAATATATTCGTGACGTGGAACCAGGCGAGGTGCTCATTATTACAGAAGATGGTATTGAATCTTTTTTCCCCTGGTCTGAGCGTCCTAAGAGTTATTGCATTTTTGAACAGGTTTATTTTGCCAGACCAGACAGTGATGTTTTTGGTGCTAATGTCTATACCACCCGAAAACGGATGGGTGAAATTCTTGCCAGAGAAGCAAAGGTGGATGGTGATTTTGTTATGCCTTTTCCTGATTCAGGCAATTATGCTGCCATAGGCTACTCCCAGGCATCAGGCATTCCCCTTGAAATGGGAATAATAAGGAATCACTACGTTGGCAGGACTTTTATCCAGCCATCACAGTCAATGCGTGATTTTTCGGTTCGAGTAAAACTCAATCCTGTTCGCTCTTTCTTGAAAGATAAACGAGTCATAATCGTTGAAGATTCAATTGTTCGAGGCACCACCGGCAGAAGCCGAGTTCGCTCCCTACGCGATGCTGGAGCCAAAGAAGTACATATGCTTGTCAGTTGTCCGCCAATACGCAATGCCTGTTATTATGGCATAGATTTTAACTGGACGTTATTCGGGACTACCTTGGCCTTGATTCGCTGACCTACCTCAGTCTGGAAGGCCTGGTGGAAGCTACCGGTATAGACAAAGACTCGTACTGTCTTGCCTGCTTCAATGGAAAATATCCCATTGAACCTGACCAGGATTTCAATAAAGAAGCCCTTGGCTCCTGTTCCTCCTAATTTCAATCTGTATAGTATATGAAGCAAACGGAAATTGTTATTGATACCTACCTGTGTAATGGCTGTGGGAGTTGTGTTGAACTCTGCCCCGAAGTATTTGGCATGGACGAAATAGGTGAAAAAGCTATTCTCGTCACGTCAGAGCCGGAGATTACCGACAAAGTGCGTGAAGCCATTATCTATTGCCCTGAAAAATGCATTGAGCTGATTTAACTATATCCTTATAAAGAGTTACCATGGTCACTGTAGCGTTCCTCTGGCTGCTTTGGTGTTTTCTACATAGTTTTCTCATTGGTCAGCCTGCGCAAAGGCTTGCTAAAAAGCTGATGGGGAGATATTTCGGACGTTATAGAATTTGTTATATCTGTTTCAGTATTGTCAGCCTTATTCCTGTTCTACTCTATCAATATTCCCTTAAAACTACTCTTTTATTCAACTGGCCAGGCCCTTTTCGCATCATCCAGGTTTTTTTACTGCTCTATGCCTCTCTTCTTTTCTATCTTGGTGGACGAGCCTATAACATGGGCTATTTTTTCGGAATCAAACAATGGAAAAATTCTCGTAAAAGCATCAAGGAAAGCCCTCCCGCATTCAACAGTGACGGCATACTTAACTATGTGAGGCATCCCTGGTACAGTGGAGGCCTTGCCTTTGTCTGGGGATTTGGTTCCATCACGGATATTTCCCTTGTCAGTAAAATCGTCCTTTCCCTCTACCTGGTGGTAGGAACGATTTTAGAAGAGAATCGCTTGAAAAAAGAAATCGGTCCACTTTATAGCAAATATTGCAAAAGGGTGAATATGCTCATTCCCTGGAAAGCAAAAAAAAGCTGACATATCAAAACAATAGATTTATGATCCTACTGACTTTCAATTGATGCTTTCCATAGGGTACGGTATACTCTTTCCATGGAGGTAATCACAACACATCTGAATGCTGACTTTGACGCCCTTGCCTCCATGGTGGCTGCCAAAAAGCTCTACCCTGAAGCAGAACTGGTGTTTTCCGGCTCCCAGGAAAAAAGTCTCCGCACCTATCTTGCCCAGGAATTTCGAGACGCCTATACATTTAAACGTATTAAACATCTCGACCTGAGTAAAATCACCCGTTTGATTATTGTCGATACCAGACAGGCAAACCGTATCGGTCCACTGGAAGCCTGTCTTAACAATCCTAACATAGAGGTTCATCTCTTTGACCATCACCCAGACTCACCTGGTGATATCAAACCAGATAAATCAACAATCGAACCCGTCGGTTCCACCTCAACTATTTTTGTTACACTCTTTCAGGAAAAAAAAATATCACTCAGCCCGGACGAAGCCACTCTTCTTGCTCTTGGCATCTATGAAGACACAGGATCCTTTCTCCATTCAACAACTACGCCACAGGACCTGCAGGCGGCTTCCTGGCTTTTGAAATGCGGTGCCAATGTAGACATTGTTACTCAGTTTATCTCCCACGATCTTTCCTCAGCCCAAGTTGGCCTTCTGGGTGACCTGATTAAAAATGCGACAAGCTATACAATCCAATCCATTGAGGTGGTTATCGCCAAGTTGACCCTCCCTGACTATATTGATAACTTCGCGATCATAGTCAGACGTTTGATGGTCATGGAAAACCTGGATGTTATCTTTGCTCTCCTTCATATGGGAGAAAGAATCTATCTCATTGGACGGAGCCGCATTTCAGAAGTGAACACCGGACTGATTGCTCGTGAATTTGGTGGTGGTGGTCACGCATCAGCTGCTTCAGCCACAATTAAAGATATGTCTCTTTTTGAAGCTGAAGAAAAATTAGTCCTATTACTCCACCGATTTATTCAGCCGCGAGCAATTGCCAGCGAAATCATGTCATCTCCGGTCATTACGGTGCAGCCAGAAGTGACAATGGAAAGTGCCAATAACCTGCTGACCCGCTATAATATTACAGTACTCCCTGTGGTTACCAAGCCAGAAATTATCAAACCTGAGCAAAAGGACCTCCCCTCTCATCAGGGTGAAGTACTGGGCTATATATCTCGCAGAGTTGTTGAAAAAGCAATTTTTCATAAACTTGGTCAACTCCCAGTATCTGATTACATGACCACAGAAATCGGTACTCTTCCAATAGATGCGACCCTTGCCGAAATCCAGGAACTCATCATTGAAAACAGACAACGTCTTATTCCTTTGATGGAAAATGGTCAGGTAAAAGGGGTTATCACCAGAACCGATCTTTTAAACCTGCTGGTAAATGATCCTGCTCACTTACCCAAAAACCTGATTCATGAAGACATGCGCCCGTCTGCCATTCGCACCAGGAACATGAGCAATCTCATGGCCGATGAGCTCAACAAAGATATTCTCATTCTCCTCCAGCAAGTGGGTGAAGTGGCCGAAGACTTAGGATATTTTGCCTACCTGGTTGGAGGATTTGTTCGTGACTTACTGCTTCGTATAAAAAATTACGATATTGATATCGTCATAGAAGGCGATGGAATAAAATTTGCCAAAGAATTTGCCAGGCGAAAAAAGGCATCTCTTCGAACCCATGTAAAATTCAAGACTGCCACTATAAAATTTGCTGACGGAATGCGCCTTGACGTGGCAACGGCAAGGCTCGAGTATTATAAATATCCAGCAGCCATGCCAACGGTTGAGCTCAGCTCCATAAAACTTGACCTTTACCGCAGGGACTTTACAATCAATGCCATGGCAATCCATCTTAATCCTGACCGCTTTGGCACCCTTATTGATTTTTTCAATAGCCAGAACGATTTGAAGGATAGACGCATTCGGGTTTTGCACAATTTGAGCTTTGTTGAGGATCCTACCCGAATATTTCGAGCTCTACGCTTTGAGCACAGGCTGGATTTCGAGATAACAAAGCACACTGAAAAACTGATCAAAAATGCTGTGCAAAGCAATCTGTTTGATCAATTTTTCGCACCGCGCTTCCTGCATGAATTGAAGCTGGTATTATCAGAAGACAATCCACTGGCAGCACTCCGCCGCCTGGCCGAGTTCAATCTATTGCAGTTTATCTGGCCAGACCTTCGACCAAACTTAAAAATTGATCGACGTTTCATGCATATCATGACCCAGGCCAACCGAGCATTGTCCTGGTACAAATTACTCTATCTCAAAGATAAATGTGAACCATGGATAGTATACTTGCTTGGCATCTTAAGCAGATCAAAAATCAGACAGCTTATGAACTTCAGCAAACGCTTTGAGCTGACAGAACGCATTGAAAGAAAACTAATCCGTAACAAAGCTGATGCAGACAGGATTGCCAAAACCATGCTGCTGCGCCCACACATGAAACCCAGCGAAATATATTGGTTACTCCAAGACCTCGACATGGAGGGACTCTTATACATGATGGCCATTGCCAGGAAAAAACATATCCAGGTGGCAGTGTCCCAATTTGTTACAAGCCTGCGGAAGACGCGGCCTCTTATCAATGGAGAAGAACTCATGGCTGCAGGCTATACGCCTGGGCCTGATTTTCGTGTTATGCTCAACACCCTTATAGAAGCACAACTCAATGGTGACGTAAAAACCAAGCAGGAAGCGCTCCAACATATTCTTCAAGCATATCCACATGCAAAGTCTTTAAATACCAATTAATCCCTCCTGAACAACTGGCTTTTTGCAGGTCTCTCCTTATTATGTTATACAGTCGCACCCCAATAAAATTTAACCTGAAAGATTTGTGTACCTCTTATGTTTTCCTCTAATTTTATCCAGAATCTGATCATCCAGATTCCTCCTCTCCTCTTCGCTCTTACCTTTCATGAATTAGCCCATGGCTACGTCGCATACAGTTTAGGTGATCATACTGCTAAAGACGAAGGCCGCCTTACGCTCAATCCACTAAAACACCTGGACCCAATTGGGACCCTGGCTTTCATCGTAATGAAAATTGGCTGGGCAAAACCGATACCAGTCAATCCAGCAAATTTGAGAAATCCCCACAAAGACATGCTTTTTGTTTCGCTGGCAGGGCCCGGTGCCAACATTGTTCTGGCCATTATCAGTGCAATCTTGGTCAAGATACTCTTTCTCTTTCCAGTCTTGCCCTCATTTATTTTCAACCCACTTGCCAATATGTTAGTGGCCAGTGTATGGATCAATGTTGTTCTGGCTGTTTTCAACTGTGTTCCCATTCCTCCACTTGATGGTTCCAAAATCCTCATGGGCCTTTTACCTCAAGACCTGGCGTATAGTTATGCCAATTTGGAGCCCTATGGTTTCATTCTTGTTTTGATTTTATTTGCTACAGGAATAATCCAGAAAGTTATATTTCCTATCATCCAGTTTACAAACCGTCTTCTGCTTGGCTAATTCTGTCTAAAGCAAAGGCAGAAAAAGCGTAAATTTGATTCAATGCTTTTTCCCAAAAAACATAACTTGTGTTTACTAAGCTCTGAGACCTGGCAATTAGGAGACGTATTGTTTACCTCTGCAAAAAATCAACATAAAGAACCGCGCGTTTATTCTAACTGCCTTTTAAAAGGCTCAATACTGGGTTTCAAAATAACGCTTTCCTGATGCTTAAGCCTCAAAACACCGTGGATTCAGGGTGAAATAATCTGTAAAGCCCTTGACAATATCAATATGGATTAATAGAAATTTAATAGGGAATCTAAAGATCTTTAAACCTTTACCAGCGTTAACTAAGTGAAAAAATTTTTTTCTAGCACTCTAACAGCTCTTCTTTTTGTATTTTTTCTCCTGCCATCTCTTTCATATGGAGAATATATTGTTGTTCTTAAGAGCAAAGCAAAACATGCACCTAAAAACCGTTCTGCTATCAGTGTCAGAAATTATTCCTCGCCTGTTACCCTGGGAAAAAAATCGAATATATCTCAAAAGAAAAAAAGACCGTATTCATATGTTGCTAAAACACTAACCCGGTCTAACATTTTAAGAAAAATAAGTTCAAGGGCCGTTATAATAATGGATGCGGACACAGGGGAAACTATTTTTTCCAAGTCAGCAGATATTCCCAGACAGCCAGCATCAACCATTAAAGTGTTGACTGGTATGATTGCTCTAAAATCTCTGAAAAATAACGAGTTAGTATCAGTAAGTCGTAATGCGGCAAAAATGCCCAGGTCAAAAATTTACCTCGATACAAAAAAACAATATAAAGCTGACGACCTGATTAACGCTGTTCTGCTGGCGTCCGCTAATGATGCAAGTGTTGCCCTTGCTGAAAAGATAGCAGGCAGTGAAGAGGAATTTGCCAAAATGATGACCCTGCGGGCAAAACTGTGGGGAGCTAGAAACACTGTTTGCCAGACAGCAACGGGGCTCACTGAAAAAGGTCAAAAAAGCACTGCCCGTGACCTGGCCAACATTTTTCGACACGCCATGCGAGAGGGTGAATTTGCCAGGCGGATGAACAAGCAAAAAGTCCATACATCGTATGGGAGTCTACTGAGAAACCACAATAAAGCCCTGCGACGAGTGAAAGGTGCCGTTGCCGGAAAAACAGGTTACACCAATGCAGCCCGCCAGACCTATGTAGGTCAATTCACACGGGATGAAGGTTCTATTATTGTAGCGATAATGGGAAGTGAAACCATGTGGTCTGATGTTTCCAATCTGGTTGATTACGGCTTTAAAAAACGGAAACATCTTCAAACCCTTAAGGCACAGAAACCACCTGAACAAAGACTTGCCAGATCACATTAAACTGTAGATTTATAAAAATAAAAAAAGCCCGCTGAATCACAGCGGGCTTTTTTTATATGAGAAAGAGAGTAGCAGGTGCTACTTTTATGACTTTAATTGTCCAACTGTTCTTTTACCATCTTGATGAGTGTGTCACGTTTAAATGGCTTTTCCAGGGTGGCAACATCCCCTAAATAACTTGCCATGGTCAGATAACGATCTGCCTTTATGGCACCACCACCTGAAATGGCAAGAATATTGAGTTCAGGATGGTCTTGAACAAGCTCCATTATAAATTTGAGCCCGTCCTTAACTGGCATAATCATATCAGTGATAATGAGATCATAAGAATTTTGAGAAATTAATTCCATTCCCTTTTCACCATTTTCAACCGTATCGACTTCATAGCCTTCATTCTCAAGCATCTGCTTAAGCATCAGGCGAATCTGGTCCTCATCATCAGCTACTAATATTCGTTTCAAAACAATACCCTTCCAAACAGTTGACGATATAATTTAGTCTAAATCCCCAGGCGACCCACCTATTTAACAAATTGCGTACACAGACTTCAATATCTTTATATTTATTTTATCACTTTTCTTGTCGTACTAACCTGCCAAAAGCTCCAGGAATGGTTCCTGAGGCCCAGAAAGATTTGCCTTGCTTATAATCTACAAACCAATAACCACCTGTTTTTCTGGTTGCATTAACAAAAATAAACGGCTGATGAATTGAAAAACAGTAATCAAGATACAATCCTTTACTGTTTTTCTCAGTTTGCATAAGCGAAAGTGCCTCTGCAAGGGAAGGCTGCCGCCAATCATTAAAACCGGCAAAGCCCTTATCATTTATGCTAACAATTTCCTTACTCATCATTCTATGGCTCATAATATCAGTCCCGCCTCTCTGCCACATGAGTCCGGTCACTTTATCGGTAACAGTCAGGCCATCACCATTATCAATCAAATAATTCTCAAAGCTTCCGCCTTCATTATATTCCTTATCAAATAGTTTATGTTGCTCTATAAATAGCTTTATCTCATCTTCACTGAGTTCCAAAAACTCAGAGGGCAGGCTAACCTTTTCAAGAGACGGTACCGCATCATCTGGTCCGGGGAGATCAGTTAGCGCAGATTCCACAATAGTTTCTTCAACCAAAGGGATAATTTTCGATTCATCATCTGTTTCTAAAATATTCTCAAGAAGCCATGCCTTTAAGGCATCATCTATGGCAAAGTTCTTTTCAAATACGGCACTTCCCTGTTTTGCAACACAGGCATCAACCATATCCTGGGGAGCAAGAATCTCGGCAACAACCTTTGCATGCTTGATTCCACGCTCCATCAAGCATAACTTGGGGGTATCAACCCAGTTATCTATAAAAAAATAGTAAATTCGTTCTTTGCCACTGCGTACGCGTTCTTTTCCTCCCCAGCTTTCAAATGTACCGAATGTGTACTCCGGATTCATTTCCCAATCGATTGTCGGTGATTCAGTCAGATTTAATTTTCTGAAAAGCCCCATTATGTCCTCCGTAAAAATTTTAAAAAGAAAAGAAACAGAGTATGATGCAATATCTATTGCTCGTTTATCACAATCCTTTATAAAATAATAATTATTATCAGTCAACATGAATTATCAAGTGCGAACAAAGAGTCGAAATAAAGCTGCACAATCAAACCCATAAGACAGGCGACATCTGGCACATCCTGGTTGAGCAGCCGCTCAAACATTTGCGTTACGGCTATAGGCTTGAAGGAGCTTATGATCCTTCGGGGACAGGACACTGCTTTGATAAAGATCTTATCTTGATAGACCCCTATGCAAAAGCATTTTTACCATCCACCTGGGGAGACGTCAGGAACTGGCTGGGTAACGATCCATGCTGTCTTGTACCTGATACTTCCTATGACTGGGAAGGAGACAAACAGCTCAATATACCACTTAAAGATTCAATCATTTATGAACTCCATATCAGAGGCTTTACTCACCATAAGAGTTCTAAGGTGAATAACCCTGGAACCTTCAAAGGATTGACCCAAAAAATTGATTATTTGAAAGATCTAGGAGTTACGGCCGTTGAATTGATGCCAGTTTCTGAATTTGAAGAAAATGAGTCTATTTTTATAAATCCAATCACCAAAAAACATCTTAAAAACTACTGGGGCTATAGTCCTCTTTCATTTTTTGCGCCCAAGTCTGATTATTGTACGGGAAAAACCAATCCCATTAATGAATTTCGAGACATGGTAAAACAACTTCATAAGGCTGGCATTGAAGTAATTTTAGACATTGTCTTCAACCACACAGCAGAAGGTGGAACTGACGGGCCAACAACCAGTTTTCGTGGGATAGACAATACAATTTACTACATGCTCGATCCATGGACCAAAGCCTATTTAAACTTTTCCGGCTGCGGCAATACTGTTAATTGTAATCATCCCATTGTGCGCACCTTAATTATGGATGCTCTTCGCTGGTGGGTAACGGAAATGCATGTAGACGGTTTCCGCTTTGATCTAGCCTCAATTCTTGGCAGAGACCAAACAGGAGAAGTCTTGAGCAACCCCCCGGTTGTAGAGCAAATTGCCGAAGATCCTGTCCTTTCTTCAACAAAAATAATTGCTGAAGCATGGGATGCTGCTGGTTTATACCAGGTTGGCAGCTTTTCAACCCATAGACGCTGGGCAGAATGGAACGGTCGTTTTCGTGATGATGTCCGCAGTTTTATGGTGAGCGATGAAGATTCAATTAGCTCCCTTGCAACACGCATTGCCGGAAGTTCGGATCTCTATCAGCATAATGATCGTCTTCCCTGTAACTCCATAAATTTCATCACAAGTCATGATGGCTTCACCATGCATGACCTTGTCAGTTACAACGAAAAACATAACCTGGCAAATGGTGAAAACAACAGGGATGGAGACAACCATAACATCTCCTGGAACAGTGGCATTGAAGGTGCTACCGAAATACCTGAGATCCTAGAACTACGCTGGCGTAGAATTCGTACCATGGCAGTTATTCTCTTTATCTCACAGGGTGTGCCAATGCTGGTGTCTGGTGATGAATTTGGCCGCAGTCAGCATGGCAACAATAATGCCTACTGCCAGGATAACGAAACAAGCTGGCTTGACTGGAACCTTCTCCAGAAAAACAAAGGTCTCTATCGCTTTTTTCAAAAACTGATTAGATTGCGACGCAAACACCAAATTTTTCGTCGTCAGAGCTTTTTCTTAAACCAAAGCACAGACCACGATCCTCTGCACAAGCATGAAATTATATGGCAAGGTCTTGATCCAGAGACTAATGTATGGGCAACTGATGGCAAAACACTTGCTTTTACCCTCAACGGTTCAACCAATCCAGACGCAGAAGATGATGATTTTTTTGTAATGCTCAGCGGGCATATGAATAAAACCAAGAGTTTTATCGTTCCTGAGCCGCCTGCTCTACACGCTCGTCGAAATTGGAAAAAGATCATTGATACAAACCGTCAATCACCGTATGATTTTGTCAGCCCAGATGATGGAAATGAGGTTAAGGTTGGTTCGCAGGTTGGTGTAGTACCAATGGGATGTATTATCCTCCAGTCACAAGTTCTCCCGAAACCATAAGGATAAGAATGCACACTTTGTTTATGATTGGCGATTCTCTGATTGAATATGGAAGCTGGGAGTCCTTACTGCCTGGATATAAAATTATTAATCGAGGAATCTCCGGTGAAACAACAGAAGGATGCGCAGCCAGAATTTTCCAGGAGATAACAGCACATGGTGAGGATCCCACTCATATATTTATCATGACAGGAACCAATAATCTTATTCTGGGTAATAATCATTTCACAGAAATACTAAAGAGTATGATTCCTCAACTCGAATCACTTTTTCCCAAGACAAAAATCACGCTTAACTCCATTTTCCCGCTGCAGCTTTCATGGATTCATCCAGATTCCATCGTAGAAATTAACGAAGAACTGTTAGATATAACTAAAGAAACAGGCGCAAACTTTCTGGATATCACCAAATCATTTCACCCGAAAAACAATTCAAACAACAGTCAGTGGTTCAGTGCAGATAATGTTCACCTCTCCCAGGAGGGTTATGTTCTCTGGGCTGAAGAAATCCAAAATCACCTCGCCACAATCAATCCCGATGTGAGTGATGGTTGACAGGTGTCTCTCTAATCTTTATATGTATACCGCTAAGAATATTGTTTGCCTGAACATTATACTTTGTACAATTATCAAAATCGGATAATCAATCCAAGGTTTTCACTTTTTTTTTTATTAAGACAAAAAGTGAAACACAAACTATCTTCCAAAGGAGATTAACTGTATGTATTATCGAACTTTTACAGGATTCACCATCATGGTCTTATTCCTGTGCACCACTTTTCTTACAGCAAATGCATCCTCTAGCGTAGCAAACAAGCTTGCCAACAGCATGATTGAAGGAAAGGTTTTAGAGACAATGGACAGTGGAGGTTACACCTACGCGCAGGTTGAGACTAAAGAAGGAGCTGTCTGGGCCGCTATTCCAAAAGCCACTATCACGAAAGGTCAAGATATTTCCCTGAAGCCTGGCGCGCTCATGGAAAATTTTCCAAGCAAAACTCTGAACAGAACTTTTGACGCCATTATTTTTTCTGGTGGAATTAATGGTGCTTCTGCTGCGAATCCGCATGCTACCATCCAACCAGTTGCCAAAGCAAATGGAGGAAATTCAAGTTTTGCAGATGCTCTCAAGGCAGAGTCCAAGGGTGCTGGCCCAATGGCTGGGGGCGCCAACCTTGGAGCTGCAGCAACTACCAGTGGCAGTTCAGGAGCAGTAGTTCCATCTGCCAATATCAAAGTTGAGAAAGCTGAAGGTGGTCAGACCATTGCAGAACTTTTTGCAAATCCCAAAGACTTCAATAATAAAACAGTGAAAGTACGTGGCAATGTGGTCAAAGTTTCCAAAATGATCATGGGCAAAAACTGGCTCCATCTGCAGGATGGCACAGGTGATGCTTCAAAAAATACCCATGACCTGGTTGTGACAACTATGTCAGAGCCCACCAAAGATTCTGTGGTTATAGTGGAAGGTGTATTACACACAGCCAAAGATTTTGGTTTTGGCTACTTCTATGATGTCATTGTTGAAGACGCTACCATCAAATAAGTAAACTCTGCCCAAGGTTGCTCTGCAGCCTTGGGCTTTATAACAGGCTGGGGGCTCCGGCCATGCGCATAGTCATTGTTGGACCAGGATCACTGGGCATCCTTTTTGCTGCCAGACTCTCACTGAGTACTAGCTTACAGTCCAAAAAAGAACAGTCTGATTTCCCTACGTCTTTATTCTTGCTTGATTACAAAAATGACAGAGCAAAAACTCTCCATTCAAGCACAATCAGATTAGAAGAAAATAACACGATATCCTCCTGCCATATCCCTGTTACTGCAAATCCACTGACTATTAAGTCCGCTGATATAATTCTACTCTGCGTCAAATCAACCTCCCTGCAACCTGCAATAAAGCATATTCAACCGCTCCTCTCTCCAGACACCCTGCTAATTGGTATGCAAAACGGTATAAGCCACCCTGCACTATTGCAAGAGACAAAGGCAGAGGCAGCCATTGGTATAACATCGGAAGGTGCGACCCTTCTAAGCCCTGGACATGTCCTTCATGGTGGATCTGGCATAACCCGCCTGGGAATTCTGAATTCATCCAACAAAACGGCAAAAATACATATAGCAGCCTTGGCAGAACTTTTACGCGAAGCTGGGTTTAAGACAGAACTCACCGAAGATCCTCTTAAATATTTGTGGGCAAAACTTTTTGTCAATATCGGTATTAATGCCCTGACATCCCTCTATAATGTCCCAAACGGCCAGTTGCTTGACTCACCTGAAATTACCGACATGATGAAAAAAGCTGTCCGAGAGGCAGAAAAAGTTGCCGGGGAAAAAGGAATCCGTATTGACGGAGACCCCGTTGAACGAACAATCTCCGTCTGCCAGGCAACAGCCAACAATATCTCTTCCATGTTGCAGGATGTCAGAAAAAAACGGTATACAGAAATAAATGCCATCAATGGAGCAATTACTGATGAAGGGAGGCGCCTTGGCATAGCAACGCCAATAAACGATGAACTTGTCAAACGTATCAAAACACTGGAATCCAATTTTTAAGCATACATCTCTTATGAATAATGAAAAGATCCACCCGGAAAACCTCGGCTTTGACTTTGATGGAGTTATAGCAGATACCGCTGAAGCGTTTATTCGTCTTGCCTGTGAAGAATATGGCTATTGTGATATTCAGCTCGAAGACATTACCCATTTTGAAGTGGAAGAATGTCTGGAAGTTGAACCGGATATCATCCACACCATTTTCATGTCCATTCTGCTGGACTCCGTTGGCACTGGCTTACAGCCCATGCCTGGGGCTTTGGATGTTTTGGGAGAACTCACTGAAAAAGGCAAAGTGACGCTGATTACTGCCCGCATGGAGTCAAAGCCTGTCCATGACTGGCTTCATTCCCTGTTACCCCTATCAGTCGTACAGAACATTACTGTCATTGCCATGGGTTCCCATGATGACAAACTTCATCATATTCGGACCAGAGGATTATCGCATTTCATCGATGACCGTGCCGAGACCTGCCAGCAACTGCATGAAGCAGGCATTATCCCTTTTGTTTTTAAACAGCCCTGGAACCAGGGCAGACATACCCTTGAAACTGTTGATAACTGGCAGCAAATTCGATCTCTTTGTCTTTAAATTTATTTCGAGACACTTTCTTCTAACTGTATAAAAGGGCTCCAGTTGAGCCAATCTGGATCTGATTTCTCATGCAAAAAATAATGATCACCAGGCGCAGCACTTGCCCCTACTTGGTCTTCATCTGGAGTAGCCATTGCTATTCCTCCAGCAACGAGAGCTTCTACAGATTCACTTACTATTTTAAATTCGCTTAATAAACCACCACTAAAGCGAATTCCGCTTACATTCCAAAACACTGTACCGCTCCGAATAAGTGGACGGTAATAGGCTGCTATGGCGACATGTATCCATACGACCTGGGCATTTGGCGCCAGTTCAAAACCTGTTACTTCACCGATCTTAACCTGTCTGTAATACAGAGGACTCCCGACTTGAAGAGATCCAAGTCGCTCAGCTTCCAACACCAGGGGCAAAGCCGTAGTCAAGAGTTCGGTTTTTTTTGTAGAGACAATAAATTCATTTCTGGCAGGCCCCTTTCCAGGGGACACATCCAGGTATCCGCCTAAAACTGCTGTTTCAGCGTTTTCGATACCAGAGAGCGAAATGGAGGGACCAACAAAATGAATACGACTTGTCTCCCGAAACAGTTTTACGGCATCATTTCGAATAATACCGTCACAGATGATCTCTTTGAGCTCAGGCCCGAAACGGATGTTTTCCAAAAAGCCGATATCGATTCCCTGATACTTTATTTTGGTCTTGTTTTTTATCTTGGTTTTCTCAGAAAAACGCAAGGTCAACAGATGCGTATCTACCAGCATGGCCGCCTGTAAATTTTCATACAAAACCAGCTCTTTCCTGGTAACTCCCTTCCCTTTTTTATCAGGGGTAAAAAAAGTGACCCCACCAGCTACTATTGATTCAAAAGAACGAGACTGGAGTGTCACTCCTGATAGATCAACATTCAGTGACACTCCAGCAAGACTGTAAAAACGTGAAGAAGCATTTACCAGGCGACTATAAGGCTCTTGGATGTAGACCTGGACAACAACATCTTCACTTTTCCGATCATAGATAAAATCAGTTACTTCGCCTGCACGCATATTTTTGTAGAGAACAGGTGAGCCAACACGCAAAGATTTCATTTTTTCAGCACGGAGTGTCAGAGAAATTCCAGGAGGCCGCAGAGAAGGTATCTTTTTAAAGGCTTCGTTATAACTCTTAAAAAGGGTAAATTTACTTTTTTCAGGAGGAATCGCATCACTTGCCTGACTCACATAATCCGGACTCAGAAAGCTTACTCCACCTGACACGAGAGATTTTAAAGAGGCCAGCTGAAATTCGAGCTTTGATAAACTTGCGTCAACGGAAACACCGCTTTCATTCCAAAACACAGAATTTTTTCTGAGAAGATGTCCATACTTCTCATAAATAATAAAATCAAAGAGAACGGATTTTGAGTCCTCTGAAAATGAGATGGAGGTAATTTCTCCCACAGGCATTTTTTTATATAAAACAGGGGACCCAGCCTGTATTGTCCCGGTATCTTCACTGACCAGACGATAAAAAGTTCCTGCCTTGAGGGTTTTATCAATCATATCACCTTGATCCACCACAAAATGATTACGGAACTGGCCATCACCCGTCTCAAAAGTAATGTATGGTCCTGTAACCAACGTGTCGAGATACTTCACCCCTTCAATGGAGACTTTAGGGCGCACAACCCAAAATCTGGTATTTTCCCGTAGAATAATTTCTGCCCTGGGATCTAAATGAACAACAGCAGTAACAGTATGATTCGCATCACTGTTTATACGTATGTGCTTGACCACGCCGGCCTTCAAACCTCTGTACATGACCCTGGTTTTCCCTTCGACAATTCCAGCTCCAGATGCCAGTTGCAAAGTCATGGAAATCGAAAAATCAGCAGCATCATGGTTGCGATAAAGCTGATAGACAGAGCCATTTTCAGCGGGAGCGGAATCACCACGAGAATGAGGAGTGCCAAAAGAGATACCGCCGTAAATCATTGCTGCAAGGGACTCGACTTCAAGCTGCAGACCACTCCTGATGTCGCCGCCAAGCGAAATCCCACTGGAATTCCAGAATTTCGTGTCTGCTTTGACAAGATAGGCAAATTCAGGCTGGATATGCACATCTATGGCAACTTTATCATCCCTTTCCAGTTTAAAGTTTTCCACCTGACCGACCTTGATGTCTTTGGTATAGACATTGGAGCCTTTTTGCAGGGAATACAGTTTATCAGCCAGAAGAGTGATACGAAGCCCGGGCGCATTGATTGGCAGAGGGGGAGGTTCACCAAGTCCAACAAATTTATTTGCAAACTTTTTTGATTTACCAGGCTGAACACTTATATAGCTTCCCGTCAAGATTGTATCCAGACCACTTACTTTGCCTGCAGCAACCTGGGGCCTGACTATCCAAAATTTTGAGTCCTCCACCAGACTGTTACGAGCGGATTTTGCAATTTCGGCTGTTATAGTCACTCCCAGTAAATCATCGTTTACATACACATCATTGACTACACCTGCAGGAATTCCTTTGTATATTATCTGGGTTTTACCTGCGCTGATTCCAGCCGCATTTTCAAAATGAATGGTTATTTCAACGCCCTCATCCCTGAAACTTACATAAAGAAGCCATGAACCGATACAAAAAGCAATGAGTGGTAAAATCCAGATTGGAGAAAGATCTAATGTCTTTTTAACATGCGCTTTTTCCATATAAATTCCTTTATGACGAGAGCTTTAACCAAATCATCGCACTTTGTCCCATAAGAGACGGGGATCCAGACTGACGGCAGCAAACATGGTCGCTATAACAACAGCAGTAAAATACACGGCAGCTGGTGCAGCGCTGACATCGGAAAAAAAACCAAAGTCAACGCTAGCACAAAGCAGGGCAATGACAAACACATCCAACATGGACCAGCGACCGATAAAACTTATAAATCTATACATTTTCGTTTTTGGTTTCAGCCTGGTGAGCCGTGAAAAATGAATTGAATTTAAAATGATAAGAAAACCAACTATTTTAAAAAGTGGGACGATTATGGAGGCCGTAAAGATGATTAAACCAATCCCATAGGATCCATCCTGAAAAAAATAGATAATTCCGTCCATTATGGTAGATCGCTGGGTAATGCCAAATTGTTTTACTTCCATAATGGGTAGAATATTAGCGGGAAGCGCAAAAATGGTGGCAGTAATTATCAATGCCCAGGTTCGAGCTATACTATTTGGGTATCTTGAGTGGAGCGCAGCCTGGCACCTGGGACATTTTTCCTGGGCTTCACCCTTTGTTTTTTCCATCCGGGTCAGTTTATGACAGACGTGACATAATACCAGCCCTGCCTCTTTTGCTGTCAGGTGCTTTTCTGTTCGGTGATGACTATGTTCTTCAATTTTGAAGTCACCATGACTAGCAAAAGTCTTTTCTATCTCTGCCCAATAATATTGCTTGTCCAAAGCCAACGAACAGCCCACACAGGAGATCACCAGGCCGATATAGCAGAAAAAGCCAATTTGATATCCCACGCCTGCAAGATGATACATTTTAATAATTGTTATAAGGGCAGCTATTAAAAATATCTCGGTCATTCCCCATTCTTCAAGGTGGTGATACCACCTGAACATCTGCGGTACATTCTGGGGTTTTCTTTTTGAATACATTCCAAGAGAAACAAATAAAAGGAAAGAAAGGGTCAGCAGAGGAAAGACAAGACTTGTAAACAAGACAATAAGAGCAACATGGAGATATCCCTGCTGGACCAGAGTGGCCACCGAGTCGAAAATGGACGAAACTTTTTCTATCCCAAATATTTCAAAAGAAATAATAGGGAGGAAATTTGCAGGAATATAAAATAATAGACCCGCAAGACTCAGAGCCTTTACCCTGGCGAAAGTATTCTTTTTGGGCTTTTGTAAAGTATAGGAACAACGTGGACAGCGAAGGGCTTCTCCCGTAACTACTAATTGCGAACTACACAAAAGGTCACAGTTAGGACAGCATATCATTTCACTACTCATGCGACCAGCCTGTCCCTGTTGCTTTTCCTGAAGACCCAATGTACCCATGACCCCCTAAGCAGCAAACCTTTCGACGAATTGTTAAAAAATCATACTTCGCCCTATTTTCACTGTGACTTCTTAGCCTTATACCATTATTCTTCTGTAAAAACCAGTTAGTGCATTTCTTCACAAGGTGAATGGCCAAAGCCTTAACAGGCAACAATTTGGTAAAAAGCCATTGACAAAAAAACAGATGAACGATTATTTGATATGAAAATATTTCTATCCTCATTTTCCTGCCTGACCAGTACCATTGACGGGAATAACAACACAGGAAAATTCTTATTTCCATGTTCTCAAACATCATAAATAGAGCCAGATACGGTTTCCTTTTTTTCCTTGTTCTCTTCTTGTCAAGCCATTTTGCTTGTACGTCAAAAACTATTATTGATCCCTTGCCAGAAGATACTGCCAAAGGCTACGTCAAATTCTACAGGTCCGATGACGAAAATTATAATGCTGAATTTAACATTTTTCAGCGCTATTATGGACGAGAAGAAGCAATTGGCACTATTGATAACAGCAAAAATGAATTCTGTATCCCCGTCCGCACAGGAATAAATATTTTTAAAGTATACGCCCCTGGTGGGAAATATTCTCTGAAAAGAATCTATGTAGAGCAGGACAAAATATCTCCAGTTGAAATTGCCGTCTCATGGTCCAAGGGACGTAGCTTTGACAAAGAAAGCTTCTTCCGCTGGAATGTTTTTGCAGGTCAGGATGCAAGAGATCCAGTAGATGGTGAATGTGGTCTGCAAGTTGAAGCACCTGGAATTCTTGA
This sequence comes from uncultured Desulfobulbaceae bacterium, assembly GCA_947260045.1. Taxonomy (GTDB): domain Bacteria; phylum Desulfobacterota; class Desulfobulbia; order Desulfobulbales; family Desulfobulbaceae; genus CAMYOP01. Next base: position 8,635 of record CAMYOP010000013.1, on the reverse strand, counting down.
AGAAGAGTTTCCACCTGAACCAGAAGATAATACTGAAACCAAGCAAACTGAGCAAGCTTCAGGTGAGCTGGACGAACAAATAGAAGAAGCTCAGGAAGAAACAATAACTGACTCAGAGCAGCAGACCCAAGCAACCGCAGAAGAGCTCTCCACAGGTTTAGAAGAGCAAACAGAGCCCTTTGAAGAAAAAAATATCCCCCCAGAGCTTGAAGAACAAACAGAGTCAGAACAGGCGGAATAATTTAAAAAATGAAGAAAGCAAGACGTCCCTTTAATCCCGATAAGAAAAAGAAGCCAATCGACACCTTTATTGTTGAAAAAGACGAGACACTGCTTGCCTATCTCCTGAGCAAGCTCCCTGGTAAAAAGCGTGCCACCCTCAAAGCAGTACTGAGAGATCGGCAAGTTTCCATTGAGGGAAATTCTGTCACCCAGTTCGATCGCATTCTTGTACCTGGTCAGCGTGTCGAAGTCCGTTGGGAGCGCTCTACCCCTCAGGAACAACCGCACGGATTAAACATTATTTTTGAAGATCAGGACCTGATAGTCATCGACAAACCCTCTGGTCTGCTCACAGTTGCCACTGACAAGGAAAAACGCAAAACTGCCTATGCCATACTCAGTGCTTACGTTAAAAAAGAAAACCCAGATAATAAAATTTTCATTATCCACAGGCTTGATCGCGAAACATCCGGGCTGCTTATGTTTGCAAAGAATTTAACAATCAAGCATCAAATCCAGGAAACCTGGGACACTACCATAAAAAAAAGAACCTACATAGGCGTCGTTGAAGGCCAGTTAGAACAAGCAGAGGGCACGATCACCTCCTGGCTGACCGAGAGCAAGGCCTTCATGGTCTATTCTTCCCAAAACCAGCAGCACGGTCAAAAAGCCATCACCCACTACAAAAAAATTAGAGAAAACAGTGCCTTCTCCCTTCTCAAAATCAACCTGGAAACGGGCAGAAAACACCAAATCCGGGTGCACATGCAAGATATCAAACACTCCATAATAGGTGACAAAAAATATGGCTCAGGCATTAACCCCATCCAACGTATGGGCCTGCACGCACAGGTCCTCGCTTTCACCCATCCAAAAACGGGAAAACTCTGCAGCTTTGAGACTGCCATTCCCAAAAAATTCCTCAATCTCTTTTCACAAAAAAAATCAGAAAAGAATCGAGATACAAAACCTCGTAAGAAATAATCTTGACCGCATACCATCTCTTTTTTTTTCATCAAGACTCACTCCAGGACAGTGTTTAAATCTTTGCATATTTTTTGGGGTGACTAACCACCACAACCAGACTGCAAATACGAATTTAGAATTAAGAGGCGGTAGGGTTGCTGACCGATAGGCCGAAGGTTGGGTGGTCAAATTTTATTTTGTTTTTGCGATCTTTTTATAGACCATATTTTTATCTCTTTTCCCTACAACAATGACTAAAATATAGATTCCCTTATCCACGACTTCATAAACAAGTCTGTATCCAGTTGCTCTTAACTTGATTTTATAGTGATTGTCAAAACCAGATAACTTGCTTCCTGGGACATGAGGGCTTTCAAACACCGTTGTTAAGAATCTAGCATTCGGGGCGTTTGTGTAAACTTGTATATGCATACGCTGAAAAATGAAATGGCTCGAATGCATGGATAGGTGTATTATTTTTGCTTTTCAGGGAACGGAACTTCGAACGTTTTCAAGGAGGATTGAACTCTTTCGGTTCAAGTGTTTAGAACAGAATAATCTTGACCCCATACCATCTCTTTTATAACTAAGATTCACTCATTAAAATGATCTCCTAAACGCATTAGGTGTAGATTTAGCTTGGTATGGCTAAAATGAGACTATCGTTGACCAATACCTTTTGGTGGCGAATAAGATAAAAAAATGGTTCAATAAGATAATTCAGAATATTTAGGTAGCTACATGGCTATTGGAGACAAAATTATCATTCTATATTTTTTTTATAGTCTCCTAAGAATAGCCAATGCCAAGAAAGCATAAGGAGTTTAAGCTTTCACGACCTAAAAGAGGAAATGAATATGGAAACGTTAATTGATGACATTAAGCTCAAGAATCTCATGAAGCAGGCAATCATGGAGGCTATTGAAGAGAAAAAAGAGGTGGTTCACGATATTTTAGTTGAAGCCATTGAAGATGTCTCAATGATTCGTGCTATTCAAAATGGTGAAGACTCTGGACTTGCCGACAAGAGTGAGATTTTAGGAATTCTTACTGGTTCTGAAGATTCCGCATGAGAGTTTTGTTTACCAAGAGTTTTGCCAAGGATTTACGAAAGCACAAGAAAAACCAGGAACTTCTAAAACAAATTCAACGGATTATTGAGAACGTTGAACAGGCTGAAGTAATCACAGAACTCACCACCCTCAAACAACTGAAAGCCGAAGGTAGATATTACCGGATCAGAACTGGTGATTATCGCATTGGCATTACCATCGAAAATGACCAGATAACCTTTATTCGCGTTCTTCACAGGAAAGAGATTTACCGTTTCTTTCCCTGATACATACCTTCCACATGCTGGTGACAAATTTTTCCAGTGAAGCAACACCTGCCAAAAAATATCGGGTTTACACTGCTGCACGAATTAAGAACCATTGAAAACATCATCAGCGAGCATCAGGAAACATTACTGGATGAAAATTCTAAAGACCTTCGGGCTGCATGAACAAATAATTAATGGTGACTCTTTAAAACCGCATTAATCCTTATTGCTTGTGCCAGGTCTTGACCATATAAATAAATGGAAGAACAACTTTCTTCAGCGTGCTGCAAGTTCCTTTTCTAAACGTTCTGCGAGGAAAATTTTGAGTAGAGATTGATAAGGGACATCTCTTTTATTAGCCAACATTTTTAACTCTTCCAACATTGATTCAGGTAGGCGAAGGGATATTTTTTTTACAGAAGGCTTGAGATTTGAAAATGTAATCCTTTCTGCCTTATTCCAATTAATGAACTCTGTTGAGTCGTGAGCAGCCCAAAAGTCTCTTTCCTCATCTTCATTTTTGAATTTAGGTATTCTTTTACTCATTGCTATAGACCCTCTTTTCTTTACGACTCATACTTCTCGCCGAAATTATACGAATAAGGCCACCCCTTACAGTAAAGGCAATAAATAAAAATCTCTTCATATCAGTTTTGCCTAATGCATAAAACCTTTTCTCTGTCTTCGAGTGCTCTATGTCATCTTGAATCACAAGTGGGTGGTTAAAAAAAATTTGTTCGCATTCTGATGAGCTGACATTGTGCTTAATCCAGTTTTTATCTATATTTCCATTGTCCCAATCGAAGCCAATACATTGGTGCAATATCTTTCTGTGCATCTCATCCATAGCATATGTGTATACTCATGCGGTACATTTTGTCAAGTTTTTCCTATTTACGAATAATACGAATAATACGAATAAGGAATAATTGATTGGGGCAACCTCGATCAAAAAGAGTCAAATACAACTTTGATTCCCCGGTAAGGGTTGTGCTGGAGCAGGTTTGATTGGAAACAGGACTCATTCTCGTTGATTTATTTAATTGAATAACTATACTTACTATAGGGAGAAAAAATAAGTTTTTCGATAAGCCATGAGGTAAAGGATCTTTGAAAAGAAAAATTTCCAGGAGAATACTGGTCAACGAAAAATATGTTTGAGATTTAGGCGCTGGGATAATTATTCATTCTTATAAATATGGTGTACCCATGAATCACAGTACTCGGAAATCTATGTCTATTTGTTGCAAACTTCTTTTCAGCATATGCTTGGTTCTTTTCTCTATCACCCCCTGTTTTTCGGCCACCTATTTTGTTGACAGCCGATTTGGTGATGATACAAATGTCGGCTCACAAAGCAGTCCCTGGAAGACCATAGGCAAGGTCAATAATAGTCAGTTCCTGCCTGGCGATTCTGTACTCTTTGCCAAGGGACGGACATGGAATGAAATGCTTGTGATACCGTCTTCCGGAACTGAAGGCCAACTGATCTCGTTTGGTCCATACGGTAGTGGTCCTTTACCTCTCATTGACTGTACAGCCCCGATTAACAATTCCTGGCAGCAGGAAGCTGAAAATATATACTCAGTTGCATCTGGCCAGACCTATGTACTTATGTACAATGATATCCCTCGGCATGAAGTTATCAGTGTAACCCTTAATCCCGCAACTGAGTCAATTCCAGCTCCCGGAGCTATTTTACTGCAGGATGGCCCCTATAACAGCCTCTGGGTTGTTGGGGTTGATCAGGACTCCAAAGTTTTGACAGGGATAACAAATTTTAAGTCTTGGGACACTACAAGACAGATTCAGGTCAGGCAATATAATCCCGACACGGGGATGGAAGAATCATGGCCGTGGAGCTTTGCACCGGTTGACCTGACTCCAAAACTTGTAAGTTTACAGGATAATGGTCAATGGTTCTGGTTGGAAGGGAAAATCTATCTCTATTCAGATGTACATCCCGACTCACTCAATATCCGTGTTGGCAGGGAGACGTTCGGAATCCATACAAACCAGCAGGACTACCTGAACATTCGAAGTTTTAAGATAGTTGGAGCCAATAGTACAGGAGCGCTTGTCGGAAGAACTGATCATTCTATAATTCAAAAATTACGAATATATGGTACAGGAACACTTAGCTTTCATACCGGATTGTTAGTTAAGGACTCAAGTGATAATACTATTTCATTTAATCGGATTAATTATACTCTTGGACCTGGTATCGCCGTATTTGCCGATAATTCTGTTTCAAAAAACAATGTGATAACAAATAATTATATCGACATGACTGGCTCTGCGGGAATCCTTGTAGGAGGTGATTCCCCGCCCAAGATTGAATACAATACGGTAATTGCCAATAAAGTGTCCAATGCCAACCAGCTTACCTATGATTCTGCAGGTATTTACTTCTTATACAGTGGTGAGGGGAATGCTATAAAGCGTAACAGAATTATAGATGGTGGCAGTGCAGAATTAAAAAGTGCGGGCATAATGCTGGACAATGATGCCGGACCTGTACTCATAGAAAGAAATACTATCAGAAATAACTCCCATGGTGGAATTCTTGTGACAGAGCCGGGTCATACGCTCCGCTATAATTATCTCCAAAACAATGGCCTCCCTCGATTCAAAACAGCAGAAATAGTTTTTTTTCCGGTAAATGAGAACGTGGCAGACGTTGATGTCCACAATAATACTATCCAGACGGCAACTGATATGCCGTTTTTTAGAGTATTAAACAATAGTGATGCTGGTCATTTCATCAATAATAATAGATACAGGGGCGGTTCGGCCACACCATTTTCCTGGCAAGGTCAGTGGAAGACCTTTGAACAGTGGCAGCTGGATACCGGACATGATCTCGACTCAAGGTATAATCCCGCTTTTTGATCCTGGAGCAGGTTTGTAAAAAAAGGGGTAAAAAAAAAATATCAAGTCTTCCTGTGACTTTTTCCAACCTCAAAATTACAGGTGGCTAAAGCTTATATTTAAAAGCGAACCACCCCTAGTAATTACCCGAGATTATTCATTACTGATTGTGCAATCAACAGTGCCCCTGATAGCACAGAAAACATCAATATGGAGCCTGCAGGAATATTCTACAAAATTCATGTACTCGTGAAAATGAGCTGCCATCCTTTTATTATTCTCCTTGCCACGCGGCACATTTTTCCTTGAGAAGTATACTTGACCAGAACTGATTTTTCATCTATTCGGCTACATTCAAGGGCTGGTGGCTTTAAGCCTGGCTTGCTCATTTGAACAAGACCATAAAGAGTCTATTGAGTATGTTCAATGAGATCGATGGTTTCCAACTCATGCCGGATTTATTTTTTGTACATATGGCGTAAAGCAGAGGCAGTGAACTCTCCAAATTGTTCTAAAAGTTCAGAAACAGTGATGGTCATATTTCAAGCTGCTTCAGCAACAAGTTTACCATTTCCAAAGCACTCTCCAGAAAGAGATAATTTGAAAACAGCATCTATTTCTGGAGTTTTTGTAATTAATAATTAGTGTCAATAACTATGATGACAATGCATTGAAGGATTTGAGATGCGGTAAAACGGTTGTTAAAAAAATTACTTATCGTTTTTCCTGTTATTCATTTAACTTTTTAAAAATATTAATAAATATTCTCAGTGAATAAAGAGGTAATTATGCAAGAGTCAAAAAGTAAAAAACTGCTTTTGCTTGGAACCATCATTGCCTACGCTCTTATTGGAATTGAAATTGTTATAATGATTTCACCATTTGCCCTTTATTTTTACTCGGTATATGGGCCAATTCTAGAGTTTTTTTCTTCAAGCAAATACCTAAGCTGGACCACAGAGTTTTTTCTGCCCCATATGATTTTCCCTGATGACAGTATCATTATAGGAATTTCATACCTCCAAATTCTTTTTGTTGTTGGCTTGATACTATTTTTTAGTGCTGCGATTCCTTTATACTATGGCAGATTCACCAAAAAAGGGGTTGTGCAAAACAGTTTTTACTCAAAGATACGTCATCCCCAGTATCTCTTTCTGGCTATTTCAGGTTTTGGTCTATTGCTCTATTGGCCACGATTTATAATTCTCATAATGTATGTCACCATGCTTTTTGTTTACTACTTTTTAGCTCGAAACGAAGAGTGGCGAATGAAGCAGGAAGTACCTGAAATATACGAACAATATATAAAAGGTACTCCCATGTTTATCCCTGGAGAACCTGGGGGAAAGATATTCCAGGCGTTCTTTGGCTGGATATCTCCGAAGTGGCTTGGAATCTTAAGCCTTTATGTTTTGACAATGGCTCTTTCCATAATGATAGCTCTTGGAATCAGGAGTTATACTGTGAGTCAATTACAGGTTGTTGCCAGTAATTCTACTTTGATCATACCTGCATTTCCAAGGCCTCAGAAAGAGGTGGAGGAACTTTACGAAATAATCAGCAAAAATCCTCTGGCAGCTCAATATCTACAGGGAAACCGTCCTCCCAATCTAGCCTATATTTTCCCTGGAGATTATTTTCTAACTGCAATAGTGACAGATGAAGATCGTCGTTTTTCCGATGATATAATTGAAAGATTTCCAGAGGTGCTGGAGTGGCATCAACACAAATTTAGAGGCGGATTAGGTAAATTTTTCAAGATTTTTTATAATTTTGTTAGCACGCTGGGTACCGTAGAGACGGATTATGATGTTGAACGCCTGGTCTTTTTGAGGGTAACTGACGGGGATGGCAAGCTTGTAGCACAGGAAGATGTTTTAAAACTGGGCGCGGTGAGAACCCCTGTTTTCCTGATGGATCTTGATACCTTTGATCATGAGGTGTTAACGGTTATTGAGGCGTCTGGAAATCATAAATGGGGAAAAATGCCCATGCCAACATTTTAACGATATTTTATAAAATATCATGTTGAGAATGGGCACTTATACCAGTGATACGCAAAGGGATGATATTACAAAAGTTTGCGCAATCGCTTGTACCCTGCCTTTATCTCATCTGCTACCATGGATAAGGCTGCTCCTGTATTTTCAGCAGTCTTACCCGCTTCATCGGTCAGTGGTTTATATTCAGTGAGAAAAGAATCCCACTTTTTCTCCAGCTCTTCCATTTCATCTTTTGCCTCTGCCTTGGCCAGGTGCGCTTTCAGCTTAACCTCATCTCTCAGCTGTTCAATAGTGGCTTTCAAGTTATCCAGACTACTTTTTGTATCGCTCATGACTCACTCCTCTTGATAATTACTCGAAAATGCTGGCAACCCCTTTCCATTATATACGGGTAAGCCCTCCATCGCCAAACTTGTCGATACCTTCAATGCTAAAAAAGAGCTTACGCCTGATGGGAAAAAATGTTGTTTTAACTAAGATATACACTTGTCTTTCTTTTGAAAAGAATCACTCATAAAAAAAGCCTAAAGAACCTTTTCTATGCCGCTGTAAAAAAAATAACAGGCAAAGACAATCAGAAAAGATGCACATCCTCCAATCATCTTCCTGTATGTAGCATCATTGAAGAATCGTCTTCCCTTGGCAACACTAAAGGATATGAGGGAATACCATGCCAAATCTGCCAGAATGTGGCCAGTAAAAAAGGCTATAACACCAGGGATCCCTAACTTGACGGAAGTCATAATATAACCCAGTCCAATGGAAACCCACCAAATCGTCCAGTATGGATTTGCCAAACTAAAAAGAATTCCAGAAATGATCAGGTTCTTAGACTTTGTTGAGTTATCCTCGAGATTAAGAGAGAGTGTGGGCAGGCTTTTAAACATTGAAATTGCCATCCAGAAAAGAATAAGTCCTCCTCCAAGTGCAATGGTTATAAACACACTCTCACGTTTAAAGAAGGGAGCCATTCCTGACAATAAAGCGACTACCAGCGCCAGCTCAAGGATACCATGACCCAAAATCAACAAAGGTCCTGCGATCATTCCTCTACGGGAACTCTCACTCACAGTCACCGTCAAAAATGGCCCCGGCATCAAGGCACCTGACAGGGCGATGAGAAAAGATGAGAAAAATATAGCTGAAAGGCTCAGAATCATTTGAATCGTGTTATCCCAGAATGTCCTTTTAAAAACTTTTTCAAAACAGATCTTTTGTCAGCAGCGCTGCAGAGACAGGAGTAATAAAAACA
>CAMYOP010000012.1 GCA_947260045.1 uncultured Desulfobulbaceae bacterium | reverse complement strand
TAAGTGAAGTCGCATCTGCAGCCAATCTCTGTATTGAGATTGATGAAACGTCCTTACCAATACGCCCGACGGTACAATCTGCCTGTTCCTTGATGGGACTTGATCCTTTGTATCTTGCAAATGAGGGCAAAAGCGTCAGTATTGTTGCTCCCGAGGATGCAAACAACCTGCTTGAGCTTATGCAATCAACTCCTGAAGGAAAGGATGCGTGTATCATTGGCAAGGTGAGTTCAGCGCATCCAGGGAAGGTTGTTATGACTACCACGGTGGGTGGAATGAGACTTGTTGAACCTCTAACAGGAGAGCCATTGCCAAGAATTTGTTGATTTTCTCTTTCATTTGACCTTAGCTTATAGAAAGGGTTTAAAAAACAGGTCACGTCTTTAATCAGAAAAACCAAGCAGTGAAACAGCGAGGTTTTAATTATGATGCTGGCAAAAAAAATCGAGTTGAATGCTGAAAGAAAACAGACAAGTTGTTTGCCTGACTGTTTAAAGTGCAAACATTTTTATGTAACCTACGATCCAAAATTTCCACGCGGATGCCGAGTCTATCGTTTCAAGTCAAACCGACCACCGTCACGGGTCGTTTTAGAGAGCTCTGGTTCCCATTGCCAATTATTTTTAAAAAAAGAGATAGGGTAGAGTGTTGCAAGTGCTGTCTACAGGCAATGGTTGATCCAGCTGATATGCTACAATCTTATCTCGCATCTGTGTTGAGAATCAGTGTTTAGGATACCTCGTTCAATAGATGAAATGCTGGGCGATGAAGTCAAGCGGGAACTGGCTGACCGTTATTTTGGCTTTCGTAAAATTATAGAGGAAGACCAGCTCGATTTTAGAAAAAAACTTCGGCTTCACTCGTTTATTCTGGAAAAACGAATCAGCTTTGACCTGATTCGTATCTATATTCTCCTAAAAGATGAAACCCTTATCAGTGATTTTTTGCAACTTGCAGGCATTGAAGAGAAACTGTTTTACGATCCATATCTAACTGAATCTCCCACCATCAGGGCACGTGTTTATGAAGGGCAAAAAAGTAGTGGTTTTACCCGCTATGGAAGATTCAAACATTTAATGCTCAATTTTTACAGCAGACTCGAACTCCATGTCATTATTTACCACAAAAAGCTCGTGGAGCTTGAACATGACATAGAGACAATAAATGAAGAAATTAGAATGTTTTATAGAAAAAATGACTTGGTTGCGATTATGGGGTTTTTACGATCTCTTGGGGATCATGATAAGGTAGGAATTATGGCAGGATCTGTTGAGTCTGGTATTGCAGAAGATCTGGACCAGAAAATGGAAATCAAAAAGATGGAAAACGTGGATCAATATTTACCTGTGCTCGAACTTATTGCTCCCCTTGGTAATATCAAAACAAAGTTGAAAAAGCTTATTAAAAAGGCCTACAAGCTTCATTCTTTAGAAGAGCAGCTGTATTTTTCCCAAAAGGATTTTCAACCGGCAGCCAGAAAATGAATCAGTGAAACTAAGCGGCGTTGTCAGAAATATTGCCAAAGTCCGCGATGAAAAGACTATTCAATATTGTAGCAGGATGCAGTTTGACATCATAACGAGGGCGCTTGCTGCAAAAATTTTATCGATCATGGCCTTAGCCCAGCGGACTTACCTGAGAGAGCTGATGTTGAAGACGCATGAAATTGGTATTGATTTGGCTTTGGAGTAATCTTGCTTTAACTATTCTGCAGGTATTACTGTTAGTGACTCCCGCTTTCTGAGCTTATTTGTCATCACTTCCGCTGCGTTTTTGTTTCTTTGCATAACTGGCAGCTTCCATACCTGCCACACAGCCTTCACCCACTGCTTTGGCCATCTGCCAAGGAGGGCCTGTGATATCGCCGGCTGCATACATTCCAGGGATGTTGGTTTCACATTTTCTGTTTGTATCTATATATTTAAATGATTCATGGTCAAGCTGAACCCCTACCTGGGTTGCAAGTTCCAGTGCCCCTTTAGAGCCAAGCTCTATGAAGATACCGTCTACTTTAATTTTTTTATCATTGTTAAAGGTAAGCCCTGTTACCGCGTTTTCACCATCTATACTTTGTATTGTGCTGTCATCAATAAGTTCCACAGCACTGTTCTGCAGTCGCTTTAACAGGTCTGGCGCCACATTTAGTTCCTGGGCTACTAAATACACTTTGTCGGCGTATCCCAGTAAGGTCAAAGCACCGTCAACAGCTGCACTCCTGTTGCCACTGACCGCAACGGTTGCATTACGATAAAAATTCGCATCACAATCAACGCAATAGCTAACACCACGTCCAGCAAATTCTTTTTCCCCTGGAACTTTGAGCTTCTTTTTACTTACCCCAACACAAAATATGATTGTCCTTGTTGTGATATGATTACCGCTTTCTGTTTCCACAGCAAAAAGGGTATCGTCCTGACTGATTTTTAATATATCTTCAGCGAGAATTTCTGTACCGAAATTTTGTAACTGCTTGAGTCCTGCTTCCAAAAGGGCCTTGCCGGTTTGAACACCTGCAATGCAGGCATAATTTTCAACGTGGGCAGTGTAGAGGGCGCTGTTTTCAGGACGACCAATCATTATGACTTTAGTTTTTCGCCTGGTTGCGTGGATGCCTGCCTGGATAGCAGCTGGGCCTGCACCTATGATGACAACATCATATATTTCATCGTTCACGGGGAATACTCCTGGTATTAAAATAATTTATGGTAAAATAGTATTTTTTTGCAGAACAGTGTGGGAAATTGAATTAGTTTGAAAAGGGTTAGGTAAATGATGTATATCATCTCCTCTCCAAGGATAGCACATTTTTGATTTTTCCAGATTGGCAAAAAATTGAGATCTGCTTGGAGAAAAAAATATTACTTCAAAAACGGATTGACATTTCACTGGCTTTTTTGTGTTATTCAATTAATAATTTTGTCTGAAAAAGTATGGTGCAAATATGTACACCATCTCCACATCTAGGTCGACATTTTAATGTTTTTCAGGTATACTTTCCAGTTAATTCAAACGCAGGCTGATAAGTTAGCTACAAAGTACCATCTAAAGGTGTAAACTATGCAGCAAGAGTGTTTGGATGAAAATTTTCCCAAGCTGTTACTTCGGTGTCATTTCTGTGATGGAAAAGCTAAGTTGAGTGGTCGCTGACACAATGCCCGTGTATGCTGCATGGAATGTGGGCAAGAACCATCTGCATCTGTCTATGAGGAGCAGATAGAAAGCTGGAAGGAAACTGTCTATTGCGACTGGAATAAAACGTATTGCCAGGAAAAATAATAAATTTAAAGGTAACCCGTGAATATATCTTTTGTTGAAATGATGGCCAATGCCGGACTCATGGTTAAATTGGTCATGCTCGCTTTGTTAATTTTTTCCGTTGGTTCATGGTCTATCGTCCTGATGAAGATGTGGATGTTTAGGCAGGCGAACAGGGAATCACGATATTTTCTGGATAGGTTTTGGGAATGCAAGGACCTGAAAGAAGCTCACGTTTCTGCTAAAGAACATCCTCTCAGTCCTGAAGCTCTTGTTTTCGTCTATGGTTTTGATGAGTTGCAGCGTATTATTCGTGAACGAAAAAGTCGAGGTGTGACCAAGCAGAAACTTGAGATGCAACTTGCCACCATGGATAATCTTAAACGTGCTATCCGCAAGGCTCAACTCATTGAGTTTGACCGTCTTGGTAAGGCCCTGCCATTTCTTGCCACAACAGGAAGTGCAACTCCTTTTATTGGCTTATTTGGTACAGTTTGGGGTATTATGACATCTTTTCAAGATATTGGTTTGCGCGGCTCTGCCTCCCTTGCCGTTGTCGCCCCAGGTATTTCTGAAGCACTTGTCGCAACAGCAGCTGGTCTTGCAGTTGCTATCCCGGCAGTTATCTTTTTTAATTTTTTCAATAATAAACTTGGTGACATGGAAGCTGAGGTGGAAAATTTTTCGACTGATTTTTTAAATATTATCGAACGCGACATTATTACTCGTTCCTAATACATACAACTGAGTCGGAAATGATATATCCAAGGAAGTATATATGGCGATGAGTGGCGGTGGACGAGGCCGAAGAGGCTTAGTGTCTGAAATAAATGTGACACCTCTTGTGGATGTTATGCTGGTCCTGTTGATTATTTTTATGGTCACAGCGCCTATGATGACCCAGGGGCTTGAGGTGGACCTCCCTGAAACCACTTCAACTTCTTTGCGCCAGAAGGAAGATCCACTGGTTATCTCACTCAGTAAGGAAAGTGAATTGTATTTAGGAAAAGTGAAAGTAAATGCATCTCTTATGAGGCAGCAGTTAGGTGCTATGTCAGAAAAAGAAAAAGAACGACCGATTTATCTGTATGCAGATAAGCAGGTTCCATATGGCATGGTCGTTGAGGTTATGGCTGATATCAAACAGTCTGGTTTTGATAAACTTGGCATGATAACCAAGCCAATCGAAATAAAGAGATAGGAAAGATATACAATTGGACGCTTTGGACTTTAGGGATACTGAGTTCTTTCTTGATCGGAGTACAACTTTTTCGTTCTGGCTCAAACCTATTGTCCTTGCAGTTTTGATACACATTGTTATTTTTGCTGGGTCTGTGACCTTGCCGAACTTTTTTCACAAAAGACCTATTCTCGATGAGATTGTAACGGTTAATCTTATTGATTCAGCTACCTTAGAGCGACCAGCAGAGGGACCGCCGCCAGCTATTGAAAAGCCAGTGGTAAGTAAACCTGAGCCTGTAAAACCAACAAAATCTGCAGTGCGGGTTCCCAGTCAGCCACAACCACAGGTAACACCTGTACCCGCTGCAAAGCCAGTATCCATACGGCCTTTAAAACGTAAAGTGCGGAAAGCAAAAGATACGCGCTTGGCTGAAGAAAGAAATAAAGAGCGACGTAAAATTGCTGATCAAAAAGCAAAACAACGCCAAAAAGAAGAGCGTGACAGAGCAATTGCAAAAGCAGAGTTTGAACGTAAAAAAGCAGATGAAGAGGTTCGGCGGGCACGAGAAGAGCTTGCTTCACTCCTGCGGGTTCAAAATACTACCAAACCTGCAAGCACTTCCCGTTCAAAATCTTCAGGATCAGGAAAGCTCAAGTCCATAGTACTGAAACAATACCTTTCAGAAGTGGATAGTAAACTCAGACGCTACTGGGTTCTTCCTGAGATGAGAAAATGGCATTCAGGACTCGAAGCTGTAGTTGTCATAGTAATTAAACGAGATGGATCTGTAAAAAATATTATCTTTGAAAGAAAATCAAGCGATCCTTTTTATGATCAATTTGTCATGAAAACAATTCAAAGTGCAATTCCGATGCCCAGATTTCCAGCTGTCTTGAAACAGGATTCTCTAGAAGTGGGAATTCGGTTTCGGCCTGGTGAACTGCTCATGTAAATGCATTTTTTAGAGCAGTCTCTAAAATTTAACAAAGAGAAGAATATAAAATTATGTTTTATCAATATAATAACTTCCAATACCTGTATAGATTTTTGTGTGTGGCCGTTTTTATCTTTGCGTCCACATCGCCTGCGTACGCTGAAAGGGTGTATCTTGATATTACAGCCACTGATGTACGTAAGGTCGTGGTTGCTGTGCCAAGTTTTATGAGTACGCCTTCCACCCAGATGCCACTTGACAAGGGTCGAGCTATTTCCTCATTATTGTCCGATGGCCTTGAGTTTCATGGTTTTCTCAACGTGGTAGATCCAAAAAAATACGGCGATAGAAGAGAATATGACTGGAAAGACATCGGAGTCGATTATGTTATTTTAGGTAAATTTGATTTAAAAGGTTCTGGTTTAATGGTTGAGGGCAGAATCCTGGATGTTGAAGAAAATAAAATTCTTGGTGGCCGTAGATATAAAGGCTCAGTCAATCAGCAAGATAATATGGTTTTACGCCTATGCGACGCTCTTATTGAAGAGTTTACAGGGGAACCTGGTATTGCACGGAGTAAAATTGCCTATGTCTCGGATACAAGCGGACGCAAAGAATTATATGTAAGTGATGTTCTGGGAAAAAATATACGTCAGGTTACCAGGCATCGTCATCTGGTAGTTTCTCCACGTTTTTCACCAGATGGACGTTATTTAAGCTATTCCTCTTACCATACAGGGAATCAGAATCTTTACGTTACTGATTTGAACCAGAGTAAAGTCACAAGAGCGATTTCAAGGCGCAAAGGAATGAACATGGCTCCTGCCTGGAGACCTGATGGTAAGACCATGGCTGTAACACTTAGTAAAAATGGTAGTCCCGACCTATACCTGATGGATAGGGAAGGAAAAATTTTGGAACAGCTCACATCACGTTCTGGAATTAATGTCTCGCCAACCTGGTCGCCTGATGGGAAAAAAATGGCCTTTGTTTCTGATCGTTCCGGAACTCCACAAATTTATATCATGAACATGAATAGCAGAAATGTTCAAAGAATTACTTTTGAAGGGAATGAAAATGCTGAACCATCCTGGTCACCTAAAGGAGATTTGATTGCCTATACCAGTCTTATTAAAGGTAGGTATCATGCTTTCACCATAGATCCAGCAAATCCAAATTCCAGACAACAGGTAACTTCTGGCTGGGGGAACTTTGAATCACCTTCATGGTCACCAGATGGAAAACAAATTGTTTTGTCGCGTAAAAGAGATGGAAAACAAGCTATTTGTGCTGTATTTAAAACTGGTAAAGGCATGCGGGTTTTGTTTAAGTTAAAAGGAAACCAGTCTTATCCGCAGTGGTCAGCAAGAATTAGTAATTAGCTTACCAGGTTCGAGTCGGCAAATATCAGGTTAAATGTTAGGTATATTATTTTTATGTGATTACCACTAAAGCTCAGGTAACACCGGGAGACAGATTTAATTTTTCCTAAGCTCAAGGGGACCGAATTTTTTTCGTGTATTATAAGCGAAAATTATTCTGTCTCCCGAATAATAACGGAAAAATAAAATCGGTCCCCTCCCTATTAGTTACAAATTGAGCTTTAGTGGTAATCACATATTTTTATAAAGTGTTTAGTACGTGGAAAGTATAGGAAGAGGAATTCAATGAGAAATATACGAAATTTTGCTGTTGCAGGCTGCGCTGTTTTCTTACTTTGTCAGTGCGCAACCCAGGACGAAGTCCGTGATTTAAGTTACCAGATTCGAGCTGTTAATAAAAAGGTTGAAGAGGTAAAAGGTACTACCGTTGACCAGATGCAGAAGCGTCAGGCCAGTTCTGTTAATAAGATTGATACTTTCAATGATGATCTTATGAAGATTCAATCAGCCATAGAAGAAAATGGTTTTCAGAACAGTAAGTTTCGTGAGAAAACCAAAGAAGATATTGCTGGCCTGCAAAATAGAATCATGCAGTTACAGTCAGAAAATGAACAGCGTATTGCTCTGCTGAACGATAAATTTAATCAACTCTCTGGAAATCTGACCCAGATGCGGCAGGCAAAAATTCAGGATGCTGAAAAAAGGGCTCGGGATGCAGCCAGAAGAGCGGAAGAAGCAAGGAGAAAAACAGTTGTTGCTGCTGCAACTCCAACAGCCAGCAGCCCCATTGTTAATATTTATCCAGACAGTAAAAAGGTCAAAGTTGAAGCATCCAACGGTTCTTCTGCCGCACCAGTAACAAGACCTGCTCCTGTTGTTTCAGCGCAACATGAATCGTCCCAGCAGCGACCTGCGGCTGCTCCCGTTACCAGTAACACCCCAGTAGATCTTTTCTCAAATGCACTCAATAATTTTAAGAAGAGACATTATAAAGAAGCGTATCGTGATTTCGAACAGGTTCTTTCCGGTAATCCTCATGGTGATAAGGCTGCAGAAACCTTATTCTATATGGGAGAATCACTTTTTAACCAGGGAGAATATGATCTCGCCATCCTTGACTATCAAAAAGTAATTTCAAATCATCCTGCTCATAAACGGACTCCTGGTGCTCTGATGAAGCAGGGAATGTCGTTTGAGAAGTTAACCGATCTGGAAACAGCAAAAATTATTTATAAGAAACTGGCAAGCGATCATCCTTCTAGTGTTGAGGCCCAGAAAGCAAAAAAACGTCTGGAAAGTTTGTAGAGGATTATGGACTTAAAATTTAGCTAAATAAATTATTTTACCTGTACTTTGTAATACAGTGAAGTTTTGATGAAAGAACGTCTTGATACTATTCTTCAAAAAAGAGGCTTGGCTGGAAGCCAGAAGGAGGCTCAAGGGTTAATCGGTGCGGGTATGGTCATGGTTGATGGCCAGGTCTGTGATAAGGCAGGTTCAAGCTATGACAGTGAAAGTCGTGTCGACATAAAAGAAAAAGCTCAGTTCGTCAGCAGGAGTGGGTATAAAATTAAAGCTGGCTTGGAGAACTTTCAACTCGATCCTGCTGGTTTTGTCTGTGCCGATATTGGCTGCTCAACTGGTGGTTTTACTGATTGTCTTCTCCAGTATGGGGCCAATCACGTGTACTGTGTCGATGTTGGTTATGGAGTATTGGACTGGAAAATCCGTCAGGATGACCGTGTCACTGTTCTCGAGCGCACGAATGCCAGATATTTAAGCCGTAAGGAGATACCAAGCCCTATAGACCTTGCTGTCTTCGATGTGTCTTTCATTTCCTTGAGGCTTTTGTTGGCGCCTGTTGCTAACTTGTTTGAAGAATCGGTTTTAATGGTAGTTCTTGTAAAACCACAATTTGAACTGCCACGGGAATTGGTAGGCAAGGGCGGGATTGTCACAGACCAAGTATTGCATGGGAAGGCTATAGAATTGGTTCGATCCTATGCAGAGGCAATATCACTTTCGTGTAAGGGAGTAATCCCTTCCCCTGTAAAAGGCACCAAAGGGAATCAGGAATTTTTAATGTTGTTGAAATCACAAGAATAATCAAGAAAGAATCTATACATTTATCCTAGGCCATAAAAAAAGGTTTGATGTGATTTGGAAGAAAAAGGAGTTTGGTATGATCGATGTGAGAAATATGAAACAGTGTATAAAAGCAGCTGTAATGAGCACAGCAATACTTGGTTTTGGCGGGACTGCAATTGCTGCAGATTTTGTCAGTGTGGTAAAAGATGGTGTCAATCTTCGTTCAGGTCCAGATACCAGTAATCAGGTTTTGTATGAATTGCCGAAGGGATATCCTCTAAAAGTGATCTCCAGAAAAGGCAAATGGATAAAAGTAAATGATTATGAGAATGATAAGGGATGGATCTATGCCTCAATTGTTTCCAAAAATCCTTACTCAATTGTAAAGGTGAAAGAGGCCAATGTTCGTAAAGGCCCAGGAACCAATCACGCAAAAGTCGGAAAGGTCGTTAAAGATGTTATTTTCAAGAGACTATCGCGAAAAGGTGAGTGGGTAAAGGTGCAGCATCCGCAGTTGACAGGTTGGATCCATCAAAAACTTATTTGGCCCTAATGGTGCTTAGGCAATCAGGTGCCTTGGGATAAAGAGGTACCTGTCGTCAGTATTTCATTTACAAGCCTATCAAACTGAACAGGCAGCCTCACCACTTTTCCTGCTTTGTTTTGAAAAAGCAGGTGATGCTGTTTGAGCCCAAAGAGAAATAGATCATGGGTTATGTCCACATCCTTTTGGCAATACTTGCTTAAAAGATCAAATTTTCCTTCCTTGTACCACTGGAGTGCAAGTAAACCACTCCCACTTTTTTTAACTCCCAGTGTATGCTCTGCCAACCTGTCCAAACTGAGTCTGTACCCTAACTGGTTTGCTATAGCTTCGAGTATATCCAAAGTCGGAAGCGCATGCAGGGGTCTTTTGGTATATGCAGAGAGTACTTTGTTGTCAAAGCGCTTATTGTTAAAACCAATGATCAGGTCCATCTGGAAAAGAGTTGCAATGAGTTTCTCCATCTCATTTTCGCGATAGTGGATAAATCCATTTTTACTGTCATACAGAACTGCAACACTCACTCCCATTCGTTCAGCTCGGTGCCATCCTCCCACCTCCTTTGCAGATCTTTTTGTTTCCACATCAAAGACACCATAGCGTTCAGGAAATAGGTATTGTTTATTACTGGAATTTTCTGGCTGCGTAAGAGGCTGGGAGGAAAGAGTACTTGAAGAAAAAATGTTTTTTGGAAGTTTTGTCTTACTATCTTTAGCTGCTGAGAGAAGATGTTGTAAAACAAAAATACAGGCAACTTTATCAATGGGTCTGTTACCTGAACCACATTTAGGAGAGTGTACACAAGATGGACAACCAAGCTCACATTGACAGGCAGTTATTGTTTCAAGAGTTTGAGTCAGCAGTTCGTTTATGTTGGAAAATGCTTTTTTGGTAAGGCCTATGCCACCACTGTAGCCGTCATATATAAAAACCGCAGCGCCCTCTAACTGATCATGCCAAGGATGAGAGATGCCACCAATATCATTACGATCACACAGAACAAGTAAGGGCATCATGGCAATCATAGCATGCTCAGCAGCGTGTATTCCTCCCATGAAATGGAGCTGATTTCTTTCTGCATCACGACGTACCATTTCAGGTATTTCCAACCAGAGACCTTCTGTCTCAAAGATCTGGGGCGGAAACTGCAGAGGAACATAGCCGATATTTTTCTGTGATCCAACCAGGTATTTTCTATAACCAGTTACCTGCTCTGTTACCCGAAGTCTGCCAAAATGGACGACAGTAGAGCCTACGGTTTGTGTATTTCTTGTTTGCAGAATTTCAGTCGTTTTATTGGCAACCGCACGGGTAAAATAATGCGCCTTGATTGGAGCAGCCAGTACTTCATGGCCATCAAGATCCAGGTGATCCACGTGCCAGGTTTTCGCCATATGCAGGTATATGGCTCCTGAGTGGCATTCTTTTACCACTCTATGTCCATCTACTTCACCTATCACCTCACGATTACCTGTTTTCCTAATGGTGAAACTCTTGCCGCTGCCGCGAAGACTGATAGTTCGCTGTGGATATTTACGTGCGGAAAACCAGGTCATGCCATCGGCTGATTGTAAGAGTTGTCCTTCCATTGTTAATTTTTGTAGCAATTTTTGTGAGGAAAGTGGCGTCAGGATATCTTCACCAAGGGTAAGGGGAGCTTCAGCAGCGGCACAGACCAGATGGGCAGCACCTATGTTTTCATTGTCCGGGTTTAAGACAATGGGTTCAACATCACGTTGAAAAAAATCCTCAGGGTTACGCATAAAATGTTGGTCAAGGGCATCTTCATGACCCACCAGGACCATCAATGATTTGCGCATGGAGCGGCCAACTCTGCCTGCCCTTTGTAGAGTTGACATGATTGAACCAGGATATCCTACCAAAATGCAAATATCCAGACTGCCAATGTCGATTCCCAGTTCAAGGGCAGAGGTGGTTATAACACCGAGCAGTGATCCATCAGTCAGCTTTTTTTCTATATTTCGCCGATCTTCAGGCAAAAAACCAGCCCTGTAAGAGGTAATTTTGTTTTGCAGATCACCAAGCCTTTTCTCAGTCCACATGGTGATAAGCTCGGTCATTTTTCTTGACTGAGTATAGACAATAGTGCGTAGATTTCTTCTAAGAGCAGCCTCCAGGAGCTGGGTTGCTGCGTAAGGTGCAGAGTCAAGGGGATTAAGCAGGATAATGTTACGTTTGGCTCGTGGCGCACCAGATTTTGATACAACCTGGACTTCTCTGTCTATTAGATTTCTGCCAAGTTCTTCAGGGTTGCCAATGGTGGCAGAAGACAGAACAAAAGTAGGTTTGCTGCCATACAGGGAACACATTCGCGAGAGACGTTTTATTAGCATGGCGGTATGGGAACCAAACACGCCTCGATAGGTGTGGATCTCGTCAATTATAATATGGGTTAGATTACAAAAAAGACCGCTCCATGAATCGTGATAGGGTAACATTGAAAGATGGAGCATGTCCGGGTTGGTGATAATAATTCCAGGTAACCAATCGCGGATTTTTTTTCGCATATAGGCGGTCGTATCACCATCATAGATCGCTGCTGCAGTTTTGTTTCTGTTTTTGAAATGGCTGGGCAATAAATCTGCCATGGCATTTATAACGCGCAGTTGATCCTGAGCCAGAGCTTTTAAGGGAAAGAGATAGAGGGCCTTGTTTTTTTCATCATCAAGAAGTGCGTTGAAGACTGGAATATTATAGATAAGGCTTTTGCCACTTGCTGTGGGAGTGGAAACCAGGACATCTTTTTTCTTTAAAATGGAATCAATAGCTGTTGCCTGGTGGCTATAAAGCGAGTTTATTCGCAGTGTGGAGAGGATATCTGTCAGTCCCTCTGCAAGAGGTCTTGTAATGGTACCTGTCTGTCCTTTGCTGGAAGGAAACGATTTATGAGCGGCAACCTGAGGTCCGAACTTATCGGAATTTTTCAGGGCATCAATATATTCTTCAACATCGTTTTGGACCATTTTCTATTCTTCTTTCGAGTGTTTTTTGGGTTTATCAATTAGATGATATATTTTATCTTAGCTGAAATTATTTGATTAACTTGTTAACACTCACTCTGACACTACTGTTTCAGCCTTATTTCTACCGGAAAACGGATACATGACTATAATTGCAACACTTGGGCCTGAAAATTCTCACGCCTGGCAAGCCGCTTCTGAGTATAACCCGGAAGCTTCAATAAAACTATTCACCAACACCAGCATGCTGATCTCCGCATTTTCAAAAGGGGAAGCTGATTTGGCCATTGTTCCAATATATAACACCAGAGAAGGTGAGAATAAAGAATATTTCCGTCTGCTCGATCAATTAAGATCCTGTTATTGGATAGATAATATTGTCTTGCCGGCAAAGTTATCCCTTGGTGTTTTAAATGAAAATATTAGACCAGAGGACCTCCAGGTCTTAATTGGGAAAAGAGCCGTGTTTCGACAGTGTGAAGAATACATAGGTGCTACTTTTCCAGATATTTCTCTTACCAGCCTCCATAGTATTGATGATGCCATTGCTGAGATACAGGAACAGGAGAAAGCAAATCACGGTGTTATTGATACAGAAGAGATGTTAAAAGCCCGTGGCCTTCATATCCTCCAACGTGAACTTGCCCCACATAACAGGACCAGATACGGAGTCATTGGCAGGGAGCTGGCTGTTCCAACAGGCTATGATGCTACAACCTTTATAACAATACCACTTGATGATAGGGTGGGAATACTTGTTGATATTCTCAGCGAATTTTCCAGACGCGGTATTAATCTCCTTGATATGCGTGCAGAAAATGATATCAGGACGCAAAAGCTGCAAATATACCTTGAGATGGAAGGACATATTTCGGAAAAGATTGTCAGCGAGGCTGTGTCCTATATTGAGCAAAACGTAATCCAGCAAGAACAGTCTGTTCGGCTTCTCGGGAGTTTTCCCCGAATTGATATGCGCACCAAACACATAGATTCTTTTGGGTTTATCGGAACTGGTGCCATGAGTGACTGGTTTGCCGAGAGGCTCAGGAAGGAGGGTTATGAAGTACTCATGACTGGCAGAAGTACTGAACTTCGACCTGAAGAAATGATCAGTCAGGTCGATGTCGTTATTGTTTGTGTTCCAATCAGTGCTACTTCAGAAACTGTTCGTCAGTATGGTCCACTTATTGATGAAGGGAAAGCCTTGATTCTGCTTGCAGGTGAATCTGAAGATACCCTCAATACTGCCTTAAAACATACCAAAGAGAGTGTTGAAGTTGTTCTGGTTCATAATCTCTGGGGACCACAGGCTGTAACAATGAAGGATAAAAATGCCATTGTTGTACGAACTTCGCGCAGTGGAATGTTATCAGGCGAATTTGAAGCTTTTTTATATAAGCACGGCGCAAATATTTATCAGGATACGCCAGTTGAGCACGATTTATTGATGGGTGTCGGCCAAAAATTGCCAACTGTTATTTCGGTTGCACTCGCCATGACCCTTGAAGATAATAATATCAATAATGAAGATATATCAAGTCACTGTACCCTAACGTCCATGTATCCCATCTTGGCCATGGCTCGAGTTCATTCGCAAAATCCAAGGACTTACGCTGAAATTATGGCCACAAGTGGTGACAGCCGTAAAATAGTTCACGATTTCGCCCGAAATTTAAGCAAAGTCGTTGCAATGGCTGATGATGCTCAAATTCAAGATCTCTGCAAGTTGGTGGACAGGAACAGTGATTTTCTTGGCACAGATTTTCTACATGCTCGTATGTCCCAGGCAAAAGCCCTTGACGATGTTATGGGGAAGTTGATTTAAAGTAGTGTAGATATTTTTTATCTTTTCTTGGCTCCACATTGGAAAATTATTCACAAACTGGTGATTCAGGAGCGTCTCAAAAGCTCTTCAGGGGCTCTTGAGATTGGGGAAGATGACCGTTACTCTAGATACCTCAAGCATCAAAGAGCTTTAAGGTTGACCGCCTTCAAGAGAATGCTTAAGGTTCTGCATGTGTGATTTGAATAAGAGATTATGAAATATAAAAACGTTATACGATTCTATTTTATAGGGTCGAATGCAAAAAAAATATCGAGCCCAAGGAGGCTCTTTTTTTATGTATGAAAAAATAGAGAAGCTGCTTAAACAAGAATATTTATGTCCCCATTGTGAGAGTAAATTAACGCTCTGTAATGTTCCCCCAGTGCATGTTGGTGATGGGCTTGGTTGGGGGTCTGAATATTTATATATATGTCTCAATAATGATTGCCCCCTCTTTGTAAAGGGTTGGGCTAATATTGAAAATAATTATGGGCATGTTGGTTCCTATCGATACATGCGCCTGCCTGACTCAAATGAGTCCTATAACATGATGGTGGCAGGTAAAGATGCATTTACAGGTAGCATTATTGATCTTGAAGAAATAAAAAAGCAGGACAAAAGGTACCATGAGAGGAAAGAGGCTGTTGCCAGCCTGGATACCTGTGTGGAGGAAAAAAATATACAACCGGCCCTGTATGTTCTTCTTGATAAGGCATCAAATACTGAGAATCGGAAAAAAGCGATTAAAGTATTAGGGGAGTTAAATGATCCTGCCTGTATAGATGCTCTGCGTAATCATGACTTTGAAGATTCTCACATGGAACAGGATGTGAACATGACCATAAGTGGAATTTTATCTTCAAACTTCCTGAAAGAATGTCCTTTTTGTGCCGAGCTGATCAAGGTACGGGCTTTAGTCTGCAAACATTGTCAAAAAGAGCTTGCATAAGTACGTAGTTTACACTTGCCAAATATTGCTCTTGCGTGTATAAAATTCATCGTCCATGGTGAGCGTGGCTCAGTTGGTTAGAGCACCTGGTTGTGGCCCAGGAGGTCGTGGGTTCAAGTCCCATCGTTCACCCCAGAAATTAAAAAGAGGCTGTCCTGCATATCGGGACAGTCTCTTTTTTTTTGCCAGTGATAAATACAGCGAAAGATAAGTAATTCTTATCCAGAAAGTCTAAGACTTTGCGGATTTTAGAAATAACTGTTTCCAGTTCAGCAACTAAGTAGGAGAGGTTATGTCTGAGACACCAATGATACAGGCTATGGTCTGGTATCGTAGAGAAGTATATTTGAAATTATTAGAGATATTTGTAGATTATAAACTGTTGCCGACAACCTATGATGAATGGCTTGGTAAGGCTGAAGAAAACAAGAAAAATGCTGAGGAGAGTGGCGATACCGTTGTTAAAGTATTCATTGAGCCAGATTCATTTCCAGCCTGGTGCAAACTGCAGGGAAAGGCGCCTGATAAAGAAGCCCGTACAGAGTTTGCCATCCAGGTGGTTATGAGTAAGCAGTTTGGCGATAAAACCTGAGAGTTGTGGTTAGCCTGAACACGACCCCATAATTATTCACTTGTACATATCATGGGTAAACGGCTGACATATTGTTTTTTTTTATTTATATCTGTTTTTTTTGTCGCCGAACTTTTATTTCGCCTGCTTGTCTTTGTCAAAACGCCTGACGGACTTCTTTTTAATCATGATTTAGTTTATTCTTTTGCCCCTCACTCAATAGTTTACAATCAAAAACTCAACAATATAGGGGCGTTGGGAAATGATGCGCTTCCTTGGGTGACACAAGAAGGACCTTTACGGGTATTTTTGTTTGGAGGATCTACTTCTTTTTCAAAGCATTATATGGACTCTGTTGAAAAGTATCTGCAGGTATATTTTGATACTCCATGCACTGTAATATCTTTTGGCAAACCTCGTTATACTTCTCATCAGGCAAAAATCCTGGCAGAACAAACTTTTGCTCAATACCAACCAGATGTAGCTGTCCTTTATCTGGGAATAAACGACACCATTTATGATACCTTCAGCTGGCTGGAGAGTATACCAAATGTAGGATACTTGAATTGGAAATCTGCCTGGCCGCCATTACTTTTTCAGGGTATTGAGTATCATGTAGTCCAAAAACGTATTCGTTCAACACCTTCGTTTCCTGAAGGTGAGTTGAGAAGTGAAAAGATATTACGAGATAACGTTGAGACTATTATCGACCTGGCAAAAGCACACAACGTGCAACTGGTACTTTCTGAGTTTGCTTTGGGGCATCCAGGCAAAGATCCAAAACTTGATTCTATAATCCAGGAACAAGAACCTATAATGCGTCATTTCTGGGGGAACCTTGATTCTACAGTCCGTGCTATAAAAGCTCATAATGGAGTACTGACACAGCTGGCTTCAGAATATCAACTTGAATATGCACCAGTTGGTAAGATGCTACCCAAAACAGGAGAATATTTCAGGGATATTTGTCATCTAACTACTTCAGGTAATGGAATACTAGGGAAAACCATTGCCAAGGCCGTCATTCAATCAATTGAAAAAAATAATTCACCTGCAGGGAACCTTACAACTGACCTCACTGGCAAACCGTGATAACATAAAGATGTTTTACCATAGTGAGAGTTTATGCAAGGGCTGAAAATAAAATCTTAATGTCTAGAAATCGGAATTCGATCTGACATTATTCCCATCTAAGTTATGATGAAATTTAACAATAGACATTATTAACCCGAACAAGAGCATCAGGAAGTATATAAAGTTGCTGATTTGCTAAATTGGTTTAAACTGCCAGTTGAAATGTCAAGCACTGACATTAGCATGATATCCAGTTAGGAAACGGATTTTTGGGTGGAAAAGCCTGTCTATAATTTTTCAGACTGAATGATATCCAGTTTCTGGATAATAATTTGTTAGCATCGACAAATACAGGATGAATTACAAGCCTATCATTATAAGAATAGTCTTCTGGTTACCGGTTTGGATAACTTGCATCCTTATCGCTGTACTAATTTCTACTCAGGTAACAGAAAGTTATAATCTACTAATTATTGGTGTTTTTTTATTTATAATCGGCAATTTAATATCAATCATCTACTTGGTTTCCTATGTATATTTAATTTCATTAACAAAAGAATATAAAAAGTACTCGGCTATACTCATTTCGCCAATAATTTGCTTCGTAGTAATGTGGATATTCTTTAATACAACAACATTAAAAGATATAACTAATTGAAAATATTACGCTAACCAATCGCTTCACCTGACAATTTACACTGCACGCAAAATGCCGGTGAGCTTACCGGTTATATGTATCAATATAAACTTTACCAAAGTAGCAATTTGGAAATTCATAATATGAAAAGAAGCTTAAAAGAATTAACTAAAGTTGCGGCTATCACCTCGTGTATGATGCTGACCATTTTTTTTATTAGTAGTATTTCATATGCTGAATCGAACCAAGCCATACAACTATTTCGCAAAGGGTTCAATCTACATTTTGGGAAAAACAAAGATGACCAAAAAGCGATCGAGTTTCTTAGAAAATCATCTGATTTGGGGCATGCCCCTGCCCAATATTTACTAGCGCAAATATATGAAGAAGGTGTGAATGGGAAAAAAAATATTAATGAAGCAATAAAATATTATAAAGCTGCTGCTAGTAATGGGTTTGTGCATGCTCAATCATATTTAGGTTTTTTATATAGTTCAGGAGAGTTGATTAGGAAAGACTATGAAATGGCATTTAAATATTACTCGATGGCAAGTAAACAAGAAGACGGCTGGTCACAGTACCGTTTGGGGCAATTCCATGAATATGGGAACGGAGTACCTCTAGATTATGAAAAAGCCATCTACTATTACACAATGTCTGCGAACAACGATGTAATTAAAGCATTAAATGCTCTAGCCCGAATCTATGAACACAGAGCACATGAATCTCGTAACAATCTCATTATAGCTCTAAGCTGGTATTTAATTGGAGCCCAAAGACATAATGAACTTGTTTCAGAAGTTAACAGTGACAGATTAAAATCAGTTCTGTCTGAAGACGAAGTACAGCAGGCCACAGAATCAGCCAATATTTGGAAACCAACAAATCCAAAAGCAAATAAACTAAACTAAGTTGCTCAAAATATCAAAATCAACATATAACCAGCGGGTAGAGAGGGACGCGGATAAGCGTTGTTGACCTTAGCGGGCAAGGCCCTGGGCGCGCCCCTCACCCCAGACGTTAATATTGCCATGTCGAAGGTGCTATTCTTTCAATAAGGAAAATATGAGAGATACCTACTGTATCTTTTCTCCAACTACAGTGAAGCACTGAGCCTTTTTCTCAATAAATACGCCCCCTACACTCATTCAGACAGTGACCGAATTCCTGTGGCGGTTATGTACTTTTGTTTAAAGAAACTCATTGTTATTTCTTCCTATTTTGAAAGTTACATAAAATAAATTATGTAACTTTCAAATGATTCGATATTTTTTTTCTTGTGTATCACTTGTAAGAACAAAAATGTTTAATATTAAAAATTTAACCTGCTGTCCGCTGGTTCGAATCCTCCAGGCTCCTTTTCCTTACAGGTTTTAAGAAACATCTTTTTATGTGTGTAAATGCATGTGTAAAATTATTGACGCATATATGGAAATTCTAGAAAAATTAATCTTTTTAAGGAATCAGCAATATTGATTGCTGTGAATATATATAGGTATACCGAGGTTTACAAATTCATCTAGAAATATTACTTCAGCCTCTCGCACAAGTGTCCCGCTAAACCGGATGCTTTCCACTCTCATAGAGTATAGCCAAGATCTATCAGTTGTTGAAAACGATAAATGCTTTCACTGTGAGCCATAGCAGTATGGATCTTTTTCACCATACTGCGTCCAATTAACCAAAATCACTGTCCAAACTGTATCAAAATTGCCTGCTTTGATTATTATTGCTTGGGCCGTGATACCGTTCCTCTCAGAACGTCATTTCCACATGTTGCAGTAGCCCATATAAAATTAAAGGAATCGGTAAATTCTTT
>CAMYOP010000011.1 GCA_947260045.1 uncultured Desulfobulbaceae bacterium | reverse complement strand
ATCCTTATATATGGTCTCCATTCCAAACTTTGAGATGGTTCTTTTTTCTTCTTCCTCAAGCCAGATGATCCTTCCCTGGCTATTATTGTTAAAAATATTGACTCTCATCATAGCGTAGGCAAAGGTCTCTTTAGTGAAGGGAAATGGCGGCATAAAGAGATGGAGGATGACGCCACCTTTGGCCTGTTTGAGATAATAGATACAGATTGAGCCTCGATAGAGTTCCCATAATAGTTTCTTGTATCTGTGTTGATGAAACATAAATATATTGGAAAAGAAGTAGAGGCCGGATGTTTTGCCTGCTTTTTCTGCAATACGTGTAAATATTTCCTGATCATCAAGTGAGAGTTGTTTTAAATCTTTAAGAGCCTCATCCTCCAGGTGGGATTCAAAAGGTTTGGTGTTTTTAGGATAAACAATGACACCTTCAGGTTCCTCCAAACTGACCTGGTGGAGTCTTTTTTTCTGGCTTGCACGATATACTTGGTCACAGCGCAGGGGATTCATTTCCTCTTTGACAGCTTTGAGGAAGGGGAGGTCCATGGTGCCAGCATCATTTAAGAAAGCATACTGGTGTAGATCCTTGAAAAAATGGTAGCGAGTTAAAGATTCAAGGCCTGCTATTTCGGGATCCGTAAAGATGAGATAGGAACAGGCAAAGTCTGTGGCAAGTTCACCGCCAAGAGCAAGAGCTGCGATTTTACCGTTTATGAGGATAAGCAAGCCGGATAGATCAGTACGGGGAAACTGATCATACAGCTGGATAGAGGCTTTTGCGTAATAATAACTTCCAGGATTTGTACCTTTTGCTGATAAGGCTTGATCCCATTTGCGTAGCAGTTTGAGGCAATCGGTCTCATCTTGCATGGTATAGGGTCTGGTTTCGACTTTATTCTCTTTTTCGATACCCCTTAAATGGCTTCTCAGGCGACTGTATTTTGAGCCCTCGATGTTTGAAAAGGTACTGGGGTTATAAACAAACTCCTCATCCATTAACGTTAATTGGAGTGTGTCGTTTTGGGCCACTTCATCTTTGAGAGATTCAGGAACCCAGGAGAGATGGCCTTTATAATCACCATTATACGTATTTATCCGATCAATACACTGTTGCAGCGCGTCTTGATCAAATGGCATGGGTGGGAGTAAAAGGTGGAGACGGTTGGTGAATTTTCTGTGATATAATAGGTAAATACAAAGAGAGTCTTTTTCGCGACCAATGAGGATGGACCTTGATATGGAGTGGGAATAACTGAGGAGAAAAGGGAAATAATTTACCCAGGTTCTCTGAGGTGAAGCAGACAGCGCTTCTTTATACTCTGCCAAGTCATCAATGGACAGGACATGTAAACCTTCAAGGTTGTTATGGAGAAAGTCAAGCTCTTTTGCGTCCGCTCTGGCCTGGTCCCCAAGATTAAAAGCTGACGGGGTCTCTTCTGTTTTTATCACGTCAGTCATATTTTATCGTATTAAAGCAAATTACTATTTTTTAAGAATTTTTTTTCTGTGAAAAAAAGGTTTTTAAAATTTTTTCTGCAGCGGAGAAGTCCTCTTGTTGCCCTGCAAAAAAATGGGGCCAGATGTAGGGAGCACTGGTAATTTTCCAGACAAGTGCATTATTTTTTTTATAAGATATTGATAGATCTGTGCTAATGAAGTCCAGACCCATGAGCATCAGGCCAGAAATAGCTGCAGTCTTTATAAAAAGTGCTTGGTTATCAGCATGAACCAAATTTTTCTTTATCCTGACAGCTTCTCCACCAACAGCATGATCATTTAAATGGTGGACAAACACCTGCTGTCCCTTTTTGGGGATAGTGTCGAGCTTTATTTTTTCTTGTTTCAGAAATTTTTGGTCAATTGTAATGGGATGTAATTTATATTTGAGCCAATATTTATTTTTCACGTCAATGCGTTCCTGGAGAGTATTTCTCCCGTTTCCTTTCACAAAGGGAGGAACCCACTCTATTATATCGATGATTTTGCCGCAACAGAGCAGAATACGGTAATCATTGCCTTCTAAAATCCGTTCAACTTGTACCCTACCTCGTTTTACTTTTTTGATGGCTGCAGAAATTTCATCTGGAGTTTGCGGGTTGCGAGTTATGCTTTTACGACGCGGTTTCTCTTCTGCAGAAAGGGTAACTGGCTTATTTTTTGTAGCATATGCAATGATTTCCTCTCCATTTTTTGAGGGAAAACTTTTGGGCAGAGCTGTGGGAATATTGTTTTTGTCTAAAATGGATTGCCAAAGGGGTTTATTTTGGGCCATCTGGCGACAAGCCGTATTAGTCAGGCTGGTGGTATTGTGAGATATATACAGCTTGGCTGAACCTTTTGAAATTGTACAATAACTGTGTTCTTTTGAGATGATTTCCACCCCGAGTTTCAGTCCTTTGGCAGCCTGGATGAATATATTGGTATTGGTATCTGTAGTGACTTGTTGCAAAGGAACAGGTTTTTTCTTTATGATCTGCCTTGCGCCATATAATGAGTGAATTTCAGTCGGCTCAATGACCTGTTTTGTGGAGAGTGGAATATGATGTCCTGATTCGTCTGAATGATTAAAGCAAAGTCCTTCTTTAAAATTATCAGAGAAACTCACTTTCAGAATTTCCACCAATTCCTCAAAGTCAGGCGATGTAACACTTGCAAAAATGCTTATATAGTCAGGGGTAATAGGCCCTCCGAAAATAAATCCCTGAATTTTTCCATCAATGACAGCAACCTCGCCGTGGAGTAAATCAGCAGTAAACAAAGGAGCCTTTTCGATACATTCTTTTTTATAAAAATATTCACTGACTTTTTTGCCTTGTTCCTGCAAGGATTTCTTCCATTTTTCAAGCAGTGATAAACATTCTTTGGAGTCACTTTCACGGTAGGCTCGAATCAGTAATGAATCTGCCTGAATCGATTTTTTCACACTCAGTATAAGACGCGCAAGTTTTGGCCCGGCCAGTTCTTTGTAACTCTCTTTAGCATAGATATTTTCTTTTTCTTTCAGCGTAAAAGTAAAATCTTGTTTGGAGAGATTGAAGCGATCTTGTTTTTCAAGCCAGACTATCCTCCCTCTTTTATCAGGGTTAAAGCTGTTTACCTTTTGCAGGGCATAGGTGAGGGTTTGCTCATTAAAAGGAAAGGGAGGCAGGTAGAGAGCCAGTTGTGCTTTATCTTTTGTTTTTTTGAGATAATAGAGACAGACTGATCCTCGGTACTGTTCCCACAGGAGTTTCCCGTTTTTTTGCCCGGAAAAAATAGTCAGAAAAGGGAAGTAATAAAGCCACGATTTTTTGCCGCCTTTTTGAGCGCATTGGCTAAATATTTTTGCATCTTCAGCTGAAAGTATTTTCAGGTGACGAAGGGACTCATGCTCCAGAAAATTGTTCATTTCTAAAGGAGTACTTTCTGCAAATTTTTTCGTATCGCGATCTGTTTTAAAGGATTCTCTGGCCAGCTTTTTGATTTGGCTTGCACGGTATACGCTTTCCATTCTTGTCGGTAAGAGATGTTGTTTGACAAATTGGAGACCAGTACGTCCCAGATCGGATGCATCATTTACAGAAGAACAATTCTGCATGCTTTTTAACGCATGATACCTGGTTAAATAACCCAGGCATGAGTGTCCATGGTCGGTAATATTGATACAGGAACAAGCTGTTTCATCAATGATTTGTCCGCCAAAGGCAAAGGAGCGAATTTCACCGTCAATACGAATGACCATTCCTGAGAGATCATCAGGCGAAAACTGCTCAAACATGAGGAGACAGGCCTTTGTATATGAGTAGTTGTGGGTTTTAATGCGTTTGTTTACGGTAGAGTCCATCCACCTGTCTAGCAGTTCCAGACATTCCTTTTGGTCCTTTAGCTCATAAGGCTGAACTTCAATTTTAGAGTCACGCTCAGCTCTTCGGAGATGTTTTCGCAATGTTCGAAATTTATGGTCTTCCAGATCTAAAAAAGTCTTGGGATCATATATATATTCTTTTTCTGTCAGGTTAATAGTGAGCCAGTCAAGTTGTTTGATTTCTTCTGTAAGTTCTTCAGCGATCCAGTACAACTGGCCTTCAAAGTCGCCATTATAACGATTGATTCTTGCAAAACATTTTTCAAGAGCAGCTTGGCTCATTGGCATGGGAGGAAGGTACAGGTGAAGCCGATTGGTATTTTTGCCATGATAGAGCAGGTAAATACAGATCGACTCTTCTTCCCGACCAATGAGAATGGATCTGATTGGGGAATGACTGAAAAATAATAAAAAGGGAAAGTAGTTCACCCAGGTTCGTTGGGGTGTCTGGGCAAGTGCCTTTTTGTATTCTTCCAGATCGCCAAGAGATATTTCCCGTAATCCTTCAAGATTGTTATGGAGGAATTCTGGTATTTTTTTCTGTTCTTTATTCTGGCTTGCAGATGGCTCACCGGTAAAAATTGACGCTTGGTTCTTTTTTTGTTGGCCCGCCCTATAGACCGAATGCATACCAACGGGCCGAAGGGCTTCTTTGGCAAAGCGCAGGCCAGGGTGTCCTAAATCTGTGGCATTATTAACAAGACCGTAATTGTCCAGGTCCATCATGAGCTGGTGCTGAAGATAGTAGTTGAGTCCTTTAATTGAATGGTCTGTTTTTCCGATAAAAAAGTTACACATGTCGCCATGCATATGTCCGGCAAAGCCAAAGGATTTTATTTCATTTTTTATGTATATAATTTTGCCGATAAGGTCTGGTTCCTGAAATTTAACAGCCATTTTCAAGCAGTAACGAGTGTAGGTCAGATCATTGAAAACTTCATGTTTTTCTTCCTGACTCGCTGTCCATTTTTTTTAATAAACGTAAACAGTCATCTGCATATTCCACGTCATAGGAATACACTTCAGGCTTATAATTTTTATTGATACGATTGAGGTTTTGTCTCAGGTTTCTGAATTTGGAGCCAGATAATTCTCGATAAAGCTGGGGATCATACAGATATTCTTTTTCAAGATGGGAGATATTCAGACCATGCGGGATGGCTTTTTTGATAAGCTGGCTATCTTTTTCATCAATCCATATTATTCGAGCCGACCTGTTTCCATTGAAATCATTGGCCAGTTCCAGACTGTTTTGGAGAGCTTTTTTACTAAAAGGTGCAGGAGGGAAATAGATGTCGAGCTGGGGTGTTTGATCTTCCTCGGTAGCATATTTGAATAAAAAAACACATAATGATCCAGAGTCCTGGTGGAAAATGATTTTTCGACGTTGGCTCATGGAAAAAAACAATAAAAACGGAAAGTAATAGCACCAGGATTTTTGATTCCCCTGGGCAAAGGATTCTTTGAATAAATCCAGATCAGAAAAGTGTATATGTTTTAAGTGTTCTAAAGATTCAATGGGCTCTGGCTCTTTTGTACACTCGGTTATGTCGGGTAGAGACCATCTGTCAATCATGCTTGACCAATTCCTCCAAAAATTCAAGGTGAACAAATTGAAATAAATATTCTTATATTTCTGTAGTGTTACCTCACAGTATAGTTTCTCCTCAAAAAAACATGTAGAATTATTTGCAGCGGATGAAAATCTTAGTTTTCACGTAATTCATATTTGGCCATAAGTAGAGTCCAAAAGATGTTTATGGGTGGACCTGGAGTTTCGATGAGCCATGGAGCTTGTCACGGAAGTGGGAGGTCAATTTAAATAGTTGTAATTAGGTTAATAAAAAAATTCAAAATTCTGTTTACCATGCTGCTGTCTAAAGAGTTATAATAGGAAACGACACTGGTGACACCCTGCCTTTTGCTTCCAGGCCAGTTCATTTGACCGGTTTTGTTGCTGGTGGGGATTTTGATTCAAGGAGAAGGCATGCTCAAAAACAGGAAATTATCAATTTCATTTATCCTGTTATGTCTTTTCTCAGGAATTTTGCTCCTCCTCTATTATTATTTAATTCTCCCTAAGTTCACCTCATTTTTGGTTGATAACATTGAACAAGAGGCACTCCGTCATTCTCGTCATCTTGCTAAAAAAATAACCGATAAAAATGGTCTTTTAACCGATGAATCTGTTCGCCAGTGGACCCAAAATGAAGAGGGCCTTAATTTAGAAGATTTTAATTTACAAAAGATAAAAGTTTTTAAGGCCACAGGAGAAGTTGTTTTTTCCACTGACCCCGGTGACGTGGGTGAAATCAATAAGGAAACATATTTTAGAGAAACTGTTGCCAGGGGGGAAATATTTTCCAATATAGTGCTTCGGGAAAAGAGGACCATGGAAGGCGAACTCTTCCCCGTGGACGTACTAGAGCTGTATGTTCCTATTATATCAGATAGTTTATTTCAGGGCGCCTTTGAGCTGTATTATGACATTACCCAAAGTTCCAGAAAGCTTCAAATATTAGCCTCAAAAACAGTTTATCCTCCTGCAATAGCCACAATTAGCCTACTTGCCATCATCTTTCTTCTTCTTAAAAAACTTGATCAGTATATTCTGCGGCGCAAGATAAATGAAGTGAAATTATCAAGTCAGAATGAAGAATTAACAATACATCAGAGTATGTTGGAACGACTTCTCGGAGAAGTTGAACAGTCAAGTCGTGAGATGGAAGCTGTCATGAACTGTATGGGAGACATGGTTCTACAGACAGACTCCGCCGGTAATATTAAGCGTTTCAACAGCGCTGTTTCTGCTTTTACAGGTAAAGAAGATCTGATTGGTAAAAAATGGATGGATATTCTTGCTGAGCAAGGATTGGTGGCCAAGGATTTTCATGGAACTACCTGCGAATACTACCAGGACAGTTCTGGGAAGTTTTTTAACCTGAGTATTAACCCTCTCCTTGGCAGTAGTGTGAGTGGTGACAATGAGTATGTCATCTCCCTGCATGATATGACTGAAATTAAGCAGATAGAAGAAGTCGAAAAACAAAGAAAAACCAAACTCAATGAAGTGCAGAATATGCTTGAACAGGGGCTTGCCGATGTGTCGTCTTTCATTGAAGGAGCAGTCATAAAAAAGCACTCTGGAAATAATTTAAGTATGGAGGAAGATGCTCTTCTTAGAAGTTTGAAAGATATTCGCTCCGCTTCGACATTGCTGGTTAATACTGAAAAACAGCGGGAGGAAATGTCCAAACGCCAATATGAAGAATTACTGGATCAGCAAAAGCAGCATATGGAAAAAGAAGTCTTTAAGGTAACCAGAGAATTGGATTATTTCGACTCGATTCTTTCCTCCATGAGCGATGCACTCCTTGATTTTAATCCCGATGGTACTATTCGCTTCACCAATGAGGCTGCCCGTAATATGCTTGGCTACTCAAACCTGGAGATAATATTTAAGAACTTCCAGGCAATTTTTGCCCATGTTCAAAATAATGATGAAGGGAGTTTCCTCTCTGATTCTGAAGTTTCAGACAAAATCTTTTTAAATTCTCCTCTGGAAGAGCTTGTGAAAATTGGCATTGTTGTCAATAACGAGGCTGAGTTACTGCATAAAGATGGGTACCGGATTCCAGTGCTGTTTTCAGGCTCTGTTATTCGGAAAAAAGATAGCTCTTTGCACAGTATTGTCTGTGTTGCAAAAGACATTACCGAGCGTAAAGAGGCCGAAGAGAAGCTTAGAAAAATTTCTGTGACTGATGAATTGACCGGACTCTTTAACAGGCGTGGATTTATGGCATTTGCTGCCAAGCAACTTAAAATTGCGAATCATCAATTGGCAGAGGGAACAATGTTTATGCTCTTTGCTGATCTTGATCGGCTCAAATGGGTCAATGATAACCTGGGACATGAATATGGAGATCAGGCAATTCGAGAGGCTGGAACCGTTCTCACTTCAACCCTCAGAGAATCCGATGTTATAAGCCGTCTGGCAGGAGACGAATTTGCTGCTCTTCTTACTGCAGCATATAACATGAATGATGAAGCTGTTATTTTGGAAAGGCTCCAGGCTAATATCGACAAGTTAAATAAGCAGAAAGACAGGCTCTATTCACTTTCAATTAGCTTTGGTCTTGTTCGCTACGATCCTGATTCCTCTTGTTCCCTCGAGGAACTCATGGCCAAGGCGGATGGGCTAATGTATGAAAATAAGAAAAAAAGAAGGACTTGATCAAGGAGATTTAGCAAGTTTTTGTTCAGCTTCTTCCTGTGTTGAGACGTAGATAGGCTTGTAATCTTTACCGGACGCCACATACCTGTTTAGTTGTCTGAAGATTAATTTGGCAGGTCCGACGACCCGTACGACTCTACCAACTTCATGAGCAATTAAATACCCCATGATTTGTTTAAAGGTGGAGATACCGCTAAGATGTCCAACCTTGCAATGACTCAGGTCCGTAATAACATCAAAGCCTGCTTGCAGGTCAGGCACACAAAATCGAATATCTGTGTAAATTTTTTGGATTTCTTTTTTGGAGGCTTCCCCTGATACTGAAATGTAGAGTCTGTTTTTTTTAATATCAGGCGTGACTGTAGAAGTTCTTTTAGCTGGTCCCATATATGTAAATCTTTTTTAGGGTATCAGGAAATTCAAAACTGCTACGACAAGACATATTAGGTAAAATTATATCCGCCAAGAGGCTTAAAAGTCAAAGTGGATAGGCTGGTGGTTTGATATATTTATCTCTGAAAATGGAGACAGCTACAATCAGTCTCCTCCCACTTTGGAAGAGGCTTATCTTCATGGGTAATACAAAAATATGAGACAAAGAGCCAGAGGAGAGCGTGAGCGCTGGAGCGTCTTTGCTCTTCAGGTTTTGTGGCCTGAAAAAAATCCAAAAGAGCAATTATTGGCTCCATAATTACTCTTTTGGTTTGCTCCAACAGGTATTATTGATTCTGTCGCAGGGCGAGGGGTTTATCAAGCAGCTCTTTCCAGATAATGGCCTGTCTCAGTTGCGCCTGTTTTGGAAAGTTTCGTCTTGATTTTGCCAAAACAGGGGGGGGGAGAGGTTCTGAGGAGATCTCTGGCACCTCATCAGCAGTGGAGCTAAACTTCTCGTTTGGGAAATAATTGCTTTTCTTTTTCGGTTCAGGTTGCGTTGTCCAAAGATCAGCTTCCTCTTCAGGAGGTATTATTGGTTCTCCACTTGTTGTTTGAATCAGGTCTTCTGGTTTTACCTGACCGGTGAGCACTTTAAGCAGTTGCTCCAGGTTTGGAGTTTTTGCTTTGACTGTTTTGGGCGCTGATTGTTTTTTCTTCCGTTTGGCTGTGATAATATTCCAAATGATTATGAGTATAAGAAACGGAATAAAACGTTCAAGTTCCATATTTACTCCATTTCCGTGCTGGTTTTACCGATAGAATCTCGCATGTCCGTGTCTGCGACTATATTTTTCATCTTGTAGTAATCCATGATACCAAGGTTTCCTTCGCGGAAGGCCTCGGCCATTGCCAGGGGAACTTCGGCTTCTGACGCGACAACCTTGGCACGCATTTCTTCAACTCGAGCCCGCATTTCCTGCTCTACAGCGAAAGCCATTGCCCGACGTTCTTCAGCTTTTGCCTGGGCAATTTTTTTGTCAGCCTCGGCGCGATCTGTTTCAAGTTCGGCACCAATATTTTTGCCAACATCGACGTCTGCAACGTCAATTGAAAGGATTTCATAAGCCGTCCCTGCATCAAGTCCTTTTTCAAGCACCCGCTTGGAGATCATGTCCGGATTTTCCAACACCAGTTTATGGGTAGTGGCTGAGCCAATTGTGGTAACAATGCCCTCACCAACGCGGGCCAGAATGGTCTCCTCACCGGCACCACCAACCAGACGGTCCAGATTGGCACGAACTGTTACCCGGGCAACTGCTTTGAGCTGGATGCCGTCTTTAGCCATAGCTGCGACCACAGGGGTTTCAATTACCTTGGGATTAACACTCATCTGAACAGCTTCCAGAACATTTCGTCCAGCCAGATCAATGGCAACGGCCCGATTAAAATTGAGCTCAATATTTGCTTTATCAGCTGCAATTAATGCTTGAACTACCCGCATGACATTACCGCCTGCGAGGTAATGGGATTCGAAATCATCGGTGG
This sequence comes from uncultured Desulfobulbaceae bacterium, assembly GCA_947260045.1. Lineage (GTDB taxonomy): Bacteria > Desulfobacterota > Desulfobulbia > Desulfobulbales > Desulfobulbaceae > CAMYOP01. The sequence continues at coordinate 9,327 of CAMYOP010000011.1, read as the reverse complement.
AAATTTCCAGCCCTGATTTTACTGCCATAATCTTTGCTTCCACAACCATTTTGGGCGGTACTTTACGAAAGCGCATGAAAACAATGTTCAGAAGACCAACTTTGGCACCGGAAACCAGGGCCTGGATCCACAGGGTAATGGAGGAACCGATAAAAAGTACCATGATAAAGACAGCTATTATCAGGGCAATAAAAATAATTTGTTCAAATGGCATAGTGCTCTCCTTTACATGGGTTTACTAGATGGTGTGCTTTGTTTACTTATTTGTTTGTGACGCAGTTGAATTACTATTATTGGCGACAATTATCTGGTTTCCAGTTACTTCAACTACGAGAATGGAGGAACCTTTCTCTATAAAATCGCCGCGACTGACTACATCAACCCGCTTTTTCTCTATACGGGCAGTACCAGCGGGTCGTAAGGCGGTTAGGGCGGTACCGGTTTTACCTAAATAGAAATCAAGATTATCGGACTGTGAGGAAACTCCTTTTCCTCTGGATAAAACCGTTTGTAGGGTTACAGGTGATTTTGCCAGGAGTTTCAGGCCGACATAGAGGAGCAGTGGAATGACGATGAGGTCGGCGCCAATGAAAATCATACCGACCGAGCTTGGAAAGGTGTCAAACACCAAAAAAATTGAATAGCCAAAAATTGCCATTGCTAAAAGAGTAAGGAGCCCGGCGGAAGGGAGAATGATCTCAGCGATAATTATCAAGACACCTAGCGCCTGTAAAATAATTGGAATACCTAAACCTTTCACTCGCCAAACCTCCGAACAATTACTCTGTTTCCCTGCAGGTCGATAATTTCGACTTTGGTATTCTTTTCAATAAACTCTGATTCACTGACAACATCAATAAGATCCTGGCCATGCTGCATTTTTCCGGCTGGTCGGAGTGGTGTGATGGTTATACCGATATCCCCTGTTTTGACCTTTTTTGCTTCCATGGAGTCGGCATGGGAATCGGCCAGGGATTTTTGGAGATAGGGCCCAATGCCCGCTGATCCTAAAGCAGGCATAACGTAGCGTAGAGTAAAGAGCGCGGCGAAAAAGGCCAGCACCCCCGATCCCATGACTCTGATCGAATTTCGGATAAAGATATCCATCTGCCAGGGCATTTCAGGGGAAGGGAGGACGAAATCCTGAAATGCCAGTACCATGCCAAAGGCTATACAGGCAAAACCTGCAATGCCAGCCAGACCAAAACCGGGGAAGACAAACACCTCCAGGCCAAGAAAGACCAGGCCGGAAATTATGAGGAGGATTTCGGTATGATCAGCCAGTCCCACCAGATATTGATTCAAAAAGACCAGACCCAGACAGAATGCGCCAAGTATTCCTGGGAGACCAAAACCTGGAGATTTCAATTCCGTGTAAATACCTGCCAGTCCTATCATCATAAGAATAGGTGCCAGGGAATTGATAAGGGTGCCCATTTCTTCAGACCAGCTAGGCTCAAAACGAGTAATGGTATAGTCTTTGATCGCCATCTGCTCAAGCATACCCTCAATGGAGTCGATGCTCATGCGGGAAAAGCCAAGTTGCTGAGCCTCCACATCGTCCATGGTTAAAAGCTCGCCTTTTGCCACAACCAGCTTTTGCGAGTCAATGGTCTTTTGTTCATCAGGTGTTAAGTTATCAAGTGCCTGTCTATCGATAAATTCTCTCTTCCCGCTGCGAATAATTTCAAAAACTTCCATCCCTTCTGTGACCATTGCTTCAGCCAGGCTCTGGGGGTAACCATTGCGCCTGGCAAGGGTCCTGAATTTAGCCCGAAGCGGAGACTGAAATTTTTCGCCAAGCATCTGGGGGCCTTCGCTGGAAAAGCTTATTGGTGCGCAATCCCCAATTGTTGTACTGGGCCGCATGACAAGTTCATTGCTGGCAAGGGCGATAAGGGCACCAGCGGAAATAGCTTTGCTGCGGACAAAGGAAACTGTTTTGCCAGGAGCCTTGTTGAGGATGGTTTCTACAATCTGCAAAGCACTGTCAACCCGACCGCCAAAGGTATCTATATCAAGGACAAAGAGGGCTTTTGTGTCAGCGGCTGTATCCCGAAAAACTCTAGCGATAAAGGCTGCCATGGCGGGTTCGACTTCACCTTGAATGGGCAGGATATAAATGTTTCTTGTAGCTGGTGTTACGGGCAGGGAACCTTGAGTTTTTAGAGCAGAATCATTTTCAGTGGCTTGGAGCCCTGGTAGCAGAAGTCCCAGGCAGATAAGCATGCTCGCCAGGAAAAGACACAGAAAAGATCTATATCGACATGATTTCATGATGTTCTATTACAGCATGACAGGTATTTCCTGTCAAACATAATTCTGGTGAATAGGCTGAGGTCAGGTATAACGGTTTGTAATTTAAAATAAATATATTTAATGGTTTAGGTAAGAGAATTTAAAGAGAAAAATTAACGAGAAGCTTCTTGAATAAAAAAAACTGGGCCTGACTTTTTTTAATATCAAAAGCCAGACCCAGCTTGTTTGGGTTGTTAAGGATTGAGGTGTAACCTTTTGGGATTATAGCTAATGGCTTCCCTCACTTCTTAAATTTATCATAATCAGCTTCTCTTTGTTTATTTATTGCTTATAAAAAGAGCAATGTAACCAATGGGTTCTGGTTTACGTTTTGTTTCTTTATCAAGCGATGTTTCTTCCTGGGCATATACCTTGATTTTATTTCCTTTTTGTACTTGATACCGAATGGTGGCAACATCATTATTTTTAGTCTTTTTAGAGCCGATAAAGAGAAAGGGCAGTCCATTTTTGTTGTGCTTGAAGTCCATGGAGGACAGTCTATCTTTCACAACCCCTTTATTGCTTGCTTCGTACAACAGGTTTCCGATAGCCCCTGCTCCCTTTTGCCAGGCAATATAGGAAACAAGCTCTGCTGGATGTTTCCGTGAATTTGCTTCCTGCCCTCTAAATCTATAGGTAAATTGTTGTTTACTTAAGTCATTTACCTGCCCAATTAGAGCTTTTGTTCCATTTGTAGATAAAACAGAGCTTATGACAACGGGCTTTGTTTGAAACGAAGAACTGAAGCGAACCTGTTTAAATTTGCTTGACCCGACAAAGGTGCCTGCTTCGACTGTGGCTCCATTACTCAGGGTAAAATGACCTTTTTCCATCACCATATAGCTGATTGATTCCATCGCATGGGTACCGTCAAGGTATTCCCATTCCTGCAAACGAATTTCAAAACCCGATGAATCCAGGTTTCTCATGCGTACAGAAAAAGGCTCATTATCATTTAAAGTCGGGGTACCTAAAACCACAACAGGATTTTGAAATTGCTTTGAGAAAGCTACAGATACCCAACTGGAGTTGACATCTAATTCGCCTATCTCCAGAGCAAACTTTGCAGGTGCCTGTTCCTCGGCTTCAGGAGCAGCATCACTTTCCAGTTTGTTTTCTTTGCCCTTATTTTCAACAGCTGCAATAGTTTCATCCAACACTGCTGGATCTGTACCTGTACTTTTTGAGCCTCCCGATGGAGTAGGAATATCTGTAGAGGTGCTGCCTGTAGAATCTGCTTTTGCAATAGCTTCAGGGTGAATGTTTGCTTTATCGGCAACGCTATCCATTTTGAAGGTAGAGGTGAAAATAGATTTCAAGGATTTCAGGCCATCAAAACTTAAATTTTCAAATATCTCCGTGGTAACTTTTTTAAGCCAACTGGTGTCAGTGTCATCTGTTGCTGTGGCAACCTCAGCAACACTTTCAAGCTCAGGGTTCTGGACGTCTTGTCCAACCGTATCTGGGATTGTCTCTACGGGTGGAGTACCTACAGCGTCAGAATTTGAATTGGCAGTTGTTTTTCTATTGTTGTCTTGAGGTGCAGGGGTTGAATTTGAATCGCTGGAACCCACGAGTGAAACAGGGATACTTTTAGAAAAAGCAGTTTGAGAACCGTTAATGACCGCACTTACCCTATAATAATAAGTTTTATCAGCAGAAAGCCCATCGACCTTGTATTCAGTGCTATTTCCTACTTTTACACTGTTGAAATCTGTAAAATCTGGATCTGTGGATACGTCCAGAATATAGTTATTGACTCCATCGGCTGGAGCTTTCCATGTAGCTTTAAATCCTGTTTTTGTGGTATCTGCCTCATTTGCTTTTTTCGCCAGTACACTGATAACCGGAGAAATGTCAGCAACATAAATATCGCTACCAGACATCCAGGCAACATGGTTTTGGCCGATGATAGGATTTGTGTCGTTCTGGTCATTATTTGTTATTTGAACGTAATCATCAGTATGGTTATAGAGAAATATCTCTCGATCATTCCCGTCATGCCTTGTGAGTACCTTTTGTTCACCTGCAGCAGGTGAGCCATTGTTTAAAGCAAAGTTATCAGGAGCAGGCTGCCCGACAGGTGCGTTGCTTTTCAGGTTGGAGAGGTATACAGTCCGGGTTCCGTTAGAAAGTTCCTGTGTCCAGATTGCCTGTTCATTATCAATGCGGGGATTATTACTATCGACTGCAGGATCTGATATGATTACAGGGCCATTACTATTTTCAATATCGTAGTACATGATTTGGCTTGGCTCAAAAAAACTTGTAACCGTCTGGGCCTCCCAAATAATTTTTGAAGAGGCAATTTTTGGTGCATAATTGTCTGTATTTGCAGAGGAAGATATTAAAGTGCCGCCTGTTGAACTACCATCTTGATTTTGGTGTAGGAAAATTTGATTACCCTGACCAGGCACGTTTTTTTGCCAGACAATATTTGCCCCATCGGTCTGTGGCGAGGTATCGTTATTTTCATCGTCGGTAAGCTGCGTTATCTCTTTACTGACCATGTCATAGGAAAAAATTTCCCAATCACTGTCCTGAGAACTCGCTCCCGAGAGACCACCCTTTGCCTGCCAGACAAGCTTTGTCCCTGATATCATGGGAAAGCTGTTGTGGGTGAGCGACGGGTAGTCGGTTATATTTAATGGCTCAACCGTACCTGCCCAAAGTCCGGCAACAGAGCTCATTAATGATAAAATGCCAGCCAGTATTAAAGTAAGAAATCTTGATTTCATTGAGTAGCTTTCCTTAAATTAAATATTTATAAAATTTTACCAAAGGATTGGATCACTGCCACCGTAGGCGCCCATGTCAAAACCGTCACTACCGCTGTTTTTTGCAGGCGAACCTGCCTGCAGAATATAGTCAACCTGATCAACAAAGAGAGGATCGGCAAAAAGTTCCCCAGTATTTCCTGTCTTGTTTGGCCCGGAACCGTTTGAACAGCCACCAGTCTGTGGCCTGATGAAAAATTCGGTACCGTTATTTAAATAATAGAGATTGTAGGTTCTGCCTGCATTGCAGCTGGCATCCCGAATACCTGATTTGACGTTATAGGCTAAAATATTATTCTCGATAATCCTGGCTCCCTGGGTAAGGTCCCTGACTGCAGGGTCAAAAAAGTTTCGGCCGGAAATATTATTTATATCATCGTAGGCCATACCACTGCCCATTGGTGTTGCTCCGCCTATACCATTATTTGTGAGAGTATTATTGGAAAGCTCTGTTATACCCCAGGAAAAACCAAAGGGAGCATAAGGGGCAGTATTATCTCCACTATAGCGGATGCCACCTTTTTCACTGTTGTACACCAGGTTGTTACTGATGGTTCCAGAAGCATGATCCAGTCGCATGCCAGCACGGTTGTCATGGATCTTGTTGCGTTTGATGGTAAGGTTTACAGGACCGTTGGATCTGTTGAACAGGACGTTGGTGGGAGTTACATCTCGATCAGGATTACTGGTTCCTGACCAGTCTCCGGTAAATATTCCGGCAGTTACTGTATGGGAATAGATTTCGTTGTCAGTGATAATTGCAGAACAGTTATTATAAAAAGCTATACCTGTCCTGCTGTTTTGATATATGTCGTTTCCATCTATGCTTATTGTTCCTGTCACTCTGTCAAGGACTGTGATGCCTGCCTTGGTATTGCTATAGATAGAATTGCCACTGATCAATACTGGATAAGAAGAAGCATTTCCACTTAGGTTGGTATTGTTATTTACGAAAAAAGTTATTCCTGATATTCCGTTGTCATAGATTTGGTTGTTATCGCCTATTGTTAAACCTGAAGCTCCACCGATATTTATTCCAGATTCACCATTATTGTGGATTGAGTTTCCACTGATATGTGGGCTTACACTGCTTGAATCCATTAGCAATAAGCCAGCCCGCAAGTTTCCTTGTATGTCATTGTTTTCTATACTTACCTGGTCTATAGTTCTCAGCCAAATCCCGCTTCCATCCTGATTTATACCGAGACCATTATTGATTATGAGGTTGCCATCATTTATCCCGCTTCCGCCGATAATAACACGATTGGTGTCAATGAAATTCCTTCCCCGCAACTGGATGCCTGCCAAGCCATTTCCCTCGATAGTGTTTCCTCGTATGGTTATGACACTGTCATATATACTAGCACTTGATGCTGTAGATATTCCTCCGTTGTCGAGATTATAAATTGTGTTATCAATAATATTTACAATCATGCTGCCATTCATCCTGATTCCTGTTCTGGAAATTGAATCTCCAGGAGCGGCTGCACCTTTAATTTCGCAATTACTTATCGTGACATTGTGAACCGTTCCGTTGAGATGAACGATAGAGATACCAGTGAATCCAGATCCAGTTGAAGCATCAAGGACAAAACCGTCCAGGGTGATGTCGTTTACGTCCCAAATTTTAACCATGGACAAATTACTGGGTAATATTACGGGTTTTTCGGCCAGCGCCTTGAGTAAATCAACTCCGGTTTTCATGATAATTCGTTCTGCATAATTTCCTGGATACACCAGCACATCGTCACCATTGACTGCATTTGTTATGGCAGTCGCGATGGAACAGTAAGGATCAATAGTTGTTCCTGTGCCGACCCCGGGACAGGCATCGTCATCAACGTAGATATCTGCACCATAACTGCTGATCCCTGAGGCGAAAAGAAAGGTTATGGCAAGGAGAAGCGCAGGCAATAAGTTGCTGCGGGATATGATTTTATGTGGTGTCATCATGCACGCTCCCTGTATCTAGTTACCATATCGTAACATAATGTTAATTACATTTACGTAATCAGCCCAAACTGTTCTGGAAAATAAGTTCGTAGAAACAGCATGGTTGGAAACTCCATCTTTGTTGCACAATACTTTTCTGCAAGGGGCATACCATCTTGGAAGTATGTGTTTGTTTTTTCGTATTTCGTGGAGTTTTAAGTCGTTTGAGTCGTGGTGAATAAAATAGATGGAAACAGAAAAAAGCCTTCGATGCGGGAAATCCATGATGAGGAGTTTTACAGGTATTGCACTTTCCTCAAGTGGTAAAAAATTCTATCTCGAATAATCTTAGAGTTTGATGCGCAACACTTTGTCATTAAGTGTATGATAATACATTAACATTCAACTATCTATTTTGATTGATTTTGTGATATTATGAGAAAATGAAGCTATTAAGGAGACAGCCTTTGATTCCATCTACTCTGATATGATCATGCCAGACAAACTTATATGCGGGGATCTTTCAACATGAAGAATTATTTTTTCATGCTTTGCCTGTTGCTGTTTTTTTTGCAGACAATTCTTGCAGTCGCAGCAAATCCTGTTAATGAATCCTGTGTTGAAGACCCGTTCCCGTCAGAGCTTCTTGATACCTTAGGATTGTATCAGCGTATAACCGATCCTGAAGCCAAAGAGGCATACATCATCTTTAAGGGGCGCGATGGCAATGCCATCAATGCCTATACCTACCGAGCTTCAGGATTTTCAGAAACAAGCGGCCAGATTGTTTTTGTATTACATGGTGCTGCCAGAAATGCCGATGTCTACATAAGCAAATTTAAACATATTGCTGAGCGCCATGACGCACTCCTTATCGCACCTGAATTCAAAGAGTCATTATACGGCCCTGGATCTGACCGTTATACCCTTGGTGTTGGCAAACGTAAACCTCCCTATAGTGGAAAATATGAGTCTTCGATGTGGCTGGAGCGGGACTCTTATCTCTATTCAGAAATTGAGCATTTATTTGAAGCAATCAGGCAGAAGCTTGGCAATCGCAACTGTACATATCGTATCTGGGGGCATAGTGCGGGTGGCCAGTTTACCCATCGTTTACTGACCTTTCGCTCTGATGCCCGTGTTGCCTCTGCTGTTTCTGCAAATGCAGGCTTTTATACCTTGCCAAGTTACGGCCGCAAGGATGAAGAGAAAAACTTTTTTCTCTCACTATTTGGCGGCAAGCCTAACTGGAATTATCATATGCCTTATGGACTGCAGGGTACTCCTCTTGAAAGCCGTGAAGTGGATCAGTTGCTGGAAGCCCCTCTGACAATTGTCATAGGTGATCGGGACATAAAATCAGGCAAGGGCTCAAGAGTGCGGGATTCAAAGCAGGCAAATTTTCAGGGCATAAACCGTTACGAGAGAGCCCTTTTTTATTACGAAACAGGCAAAGAGGAGGCAGGGCGCCGGGGACTTGATTTTGGCTGGCGTCTTGGCGTGGTCCCTGAGGTCGGTCACAATACCAGGAGAATAGCACCATCTGTTGCCTGGTACCTTTTCAGCAAGCCAGGAGCCATTCCCTGTACACCGTCCACAGTGAAAGATGCGGGGGGCTTGGTCATCAATGAACTCCTGGCAGATCCTGCAGGTGACACAAGGGGAGATGCCAATAATGACGGTTATCGGGATCCACAGGCTGATGAATTTGTCGAGCTTGTGAATACGTCCAGGAATAATATATGTCTATCCGGTTGGACACTTGGAGATGTGAGCTCTTCCTCGCGTCATAAATTCCCTGTGGGTACTCTGCTTGAGGCAGGGAAGGCGATTGTGGTGTTTGGGGGTGGAGTGCCTACGGGAAGTTTTGGTGGATCGGTCACGCAAACGGCATTTTTTGAGGGCGAGCTGGCTTTAAGTAATAAGGGTGATGTTTTGACTTTGGCAGATTCCAGGGGCACGGTACTGTGTCAGGTTTCCTGGGGCGATTGTGCAGGCCAGGCTTGCTCGGGTGATTATGTTTCAGATAATATTGCTATCAATCAGTCGTTCACACGTTGGCCAGAGGCTTCGGGGTCCTTTACACCCCATACGACAACTGAGTCAGCTCTGCGCTTCTCACCTGGATCAAGGGCTGATGGGAAAAATTTTGCAGGGAGTCGCTGATGACTGACCCCGTGATTTGGTTGGCGCCTGATATAATAAAGGCCTGTGGCGGGACCTGGTTGATTCAGCCAGAAGAAGACATTGGCTACAAGCATCTTACCTTTCCGACGGGCTATATAAAATCCAACACCATTGTTCTCCATGTCAGCGGTAA
>CAMYOP010000010.1 GCA_947260045.1 uncultured Desulfobulbaceae bacterium | reverse complement strand
GAGCAGGTGCTTCTCATGGTCGATGAGGCGCATGTTCTGTCTGTTGATCTTCTGGAGGAAATTCGTCTGCTCTCAAATAATGATATCCTCGGTCAAAATGTTTTGTCGATATTTTTAGTGGGGCAACCTGAACTCAACGAGCGCATGAGTGATGATCGTTTGCTTCCACTAAGACAACGAATCCGGATTCGTTTCCATCTCAAACCCTTTACACGGGAGGAAACACTGCAATATATTTTGCACCGTATGCGAAAAAGTGGGGCAAACCATCTCAATATATTTAGTGATGAAGCTGTTTCTCTAATCTATTCAGTGAGTAAAGGAACTCCTCGCTTAATAAATATATTGTGTGATCATGCTCTTTTATTGGGATTTAGTGAAAATAAACCTGAGATAGGGCCTGGGACTATAAGGGAATGCGTTAAAGATCTGCATTTTCCAGGTGAAGGCAATCAATTGCCTGTGAGGAAAAGTGATGATAAGAACTGGCCGAGAAAGCTTCTTTACCTGCTTGTTCTCCTGGTTCCATTGCTGGCTATTTTTTTTCTTATTAAACAAAATCATATAAGTCTGAATTCGATATTGCTGTTTGTAGGTCTTGATTAAGGATTTCATCGGTTCCATTTATTGTATTATTAGCTTGGAGGCTAATGTGGGGAAAGTTTTCAATGCCTTAAAAAAGGTGACCGTGTCAGAAGGAAAAGAAACAAAGGACTCTAAGTTGCTGCAAGATAGAAATGAAGATCCAGGCATTTCTGACACAAGAATCCGTGAAAAACTGCAAGGCCCTGTTCAAGGAGAGTGGGATGAGAGGATTGCCTTGGCAACATCGCTCACTGGTCCTATAGCTGAAATTTTCAGGACTTTACGAACCCGCATTCTTCGCCCGCAGAGCGGCACTGTACCTCGTTCAATATTAATAACCAGTGCAACGCCTGGAGAGGGAAAATCTTTTGTCTGTGCCAACTTGGGAGTTTCCCTTGCCCAAAGTATGCAGCAATACAGTATGCTTGTGGACTGTGATCTTCGTATTCCTTCGTTGCATTCTTTTTTTGGCCTGCCAAATGAATGGGGTCTTGTTGATTATCTTGCTGACAAGGCCCACCTTTCTGATCTCATATTACAAACAGGTGTTTCAAATCTTTCCATGATCCCTTCGGGTCCTGTACCTGTCAATCCTGCAGAGTTAATAGGTTCAGAGACCATGGAAGCGCTGGTCTCTGAACTGGCTGGTCGTTATGCTGACCGTATTATTCTGCTCGATAGTCCGCCAGTACAGGCGGCTTCAGAAACCGCGGTTTTAGCACAGCACGTTGATGGAGTTATACTGGTTGTTCGTTCTGGTATGTGCAAGCGGGAAGATGTAAAAGAACTTGTGGAATTGGTTGGACCTGACAAGATACTTGGTGTGGTTTTTAATGCCTACACCATGAATGTTTTTGATTCAAAAGTTTTTGGCTATCAAAAATATAAGTATGCTTATAAATATGGAAAATAACCAAGGGTAAGAATTGGGTATAAAGAAACAGCCTGTTTAAAAAAAGAGCAGGTATGAGGCCTGATGTGCCTCATACCTGCTTTGCTAGCTTTCTTTTAGTGGCCAACTGCCAGAAGGTTACTGGCAGCGAGAAAGAGAATAGCAGCTTCAAGCAAAGCCATTATCCCATAGGCTTTATCACCTCTGCGAAACAGTCCAGGCGCAATAGCAAGATAACATAATATTGTGACGCCTGATAAAACTGCTACCCCGACAAAATTTAAAAAATCGCCCTTGCCAACGAGTTTAACCCAGCCCCAGCCCGTAGGCGGATGTTCCAAATGCAGGAACTCGTGGTTGATAACTTCCAGATATTCACCAACAGGCATGCTCCAGTAGTTTTGAATTTGATCAAGCGGTATTGCCGGTTTTATAATTCCACCAGCATATAAACCAAAGGTAACAAGCAGCATGACAAGGCCAATCAACATTCCTTTATTAAGGATGTTTGCATATAGTATTTGTTCTTCTGTGGCCTGCGTTCCATTTGTATTACTCATATTTATTTCCTCCGTCCTACTAAAACAATGAAATGCCAAGGCCTTTTGTCAACGCCTTAACACCTGCAAAAGATAAAATTACGATTACCATCCAACGAATAAATGTCGGTTTGGCAACTTTCAATAATCTTACACCAATAAAGGAGCCGAGCATGATGCCGACAAGAGACGGGATAACCATCATTGGAATGACGCATCCTTTATTCATGTAAATCCAAGCTGCGGAAGTGTCTGTAATGGAAAGGAGGAATTTACTGGTTGCAACGCTTACCTTGAGGGGTGCGCCCATCATGAGGTTCAAGACTGGGACGTTTGCCCAACCAGCACCCAGGCCAAACATACCAGCCATAAAGCCGATGATGATAAAGGTGGCCAGGCCAATAGGAGTACGATGGACTTTCCAGTTAATATCCTGCCCTGAAGTAGGTTCGTGAAAGACTCCAGTAATACGGAGAGCAGAAGAGAGCGAATCGGCTTTCTGGACATCTGGCACGGCAGATTTTTTGGCTGTCAGCATAATGACAACAATACCAAGAATGGTACCGCCAAGCAGTATCTGAACTATATGGGTGGGAAGTGCAAGTCCTACCATGGCACCAACAATTGCCATGGTTGAGGCGATCAGGGCCACGGGAATTGCCAGACGAAGGCTGGCCAGGTTTGCCTTTAACAGTCCTGGTCCGGCTGCAAGTGCACCACATAAGGCTACAAGGAGTCCTGTTCCGCGAACGAAATCAAGGTGAAATGGGAAAAATCCGCTGATGATCGGAACATAGAGTACACCACCGCCAACGCCGCCAAGCACAGCAATGATTCCCATGACAAAGGTCACGACAAAAAGGATAAGTGGCCAAACCCACCACTGCGTTGCTTCCGCACCGCTTGCGGCAGTCGTGGCTGCTACCTCGCTGGCTAAAGACAGAACCGGACTCAGGGCAATAAATAGACCTGCACCCAGTATCGCTTTTTGAGCAAGCGATTTTATTCGGAATAATGTTTCCCTCATTTCTTTCATCCTCCTTTGGTTAAATTGGACAGTAGCTTGTGAATATTTATTTTTTTCAATATATAGGGAAGGGTGCGCCTTATGTCAGTCCCAACCATATCAGGCACACACTCACGTATGGTTGTTTTGTTTCTCAATTTACCCAAAAAAAAGAAACAAATTGGACCTTGATATAGCTCTCCAGGTTTAATTGTCAAGGGAAAAATGAATAGTAACTCATTGACGTAACGATTGGTAATGCGCCTGTATAGCAAACAAATTTTAAAGAATTACAGGCAATCTCAACCTGAAAGTCTTCTGTGGAGAAGAGGAGAAAGATTGGGGCAAATGCGCATGTCTCCCTTTTTTGCTGGGTGAAAATATTTCACCTGTTTTCTCATTTGGAAAATTAGAGTATTCTTGAACTCTAAGAGAGGATCTAGGAAGTATAGGATAGAGATTTTTACATTTTTGAGGTGTTGAGACTTTTTACGATAACTTCATCATGACTTTTCCAATCAAAAAAGCAATAGCCATACTTGAAAAAGAGGTTGCAGCGTACCAGGTTCCAGTGGTTGACTTGATAGCAGCCCAGACCAAAGACCCCTTTAAGGTCCTGGTTGCAACAATTCTTTCTGCACGAACTAAAGACGAAGTAACCGCCGTTGCTAGCAAAAGGCTTTTTGAACGGGCCGCTACTTTATCTGAACTGGCCAAGTTAAGCGCTTCGCAAATTGAAAAAATAATATATCCAGTTGGTTTTTTCAGGAATAAATCTCGTTATCTCGAACAGCTGCCAGGGGTACTGGCCACAGAGTTTAATTCGGTAATTCCCAGTGAGGTGGATGCCCTGGTGCGACTGCCTGGTGTTGGTCGAAAAACTGCAAATTTAGTGGTCGCCGTGGCCTTTAGTAAGCCTGCTATCTGTGTTGACACCCATGTTCATCGCATCATGAATATATGGGGATATGTGCAGACTGAGACGCCTCTGCAAACAGAAATTGCCTTACGTGAAAAATTGCCACCTGAACTGTGGATAAAAATTAATTCCATCCTTGTCGCCTTTGGCCAGGGCACCTGTAAGCCTGTCAGGCCGCATTGTGATCGCTGCATATTATCAGATCTCTGTCCACAGCTAGGTGTCACACCGCGTAAGGTTAGCCCTGAAGGTATAAAGAATAGCAAAAGGAAGTCAGGGACTTCTCTCGTTTCCTGGAATGTTAATGGCTTGCGCGCAGTTCATAAAAAAGGATTTTTAGAGATTTTTAGGGATTTTGATGCTGATATTTTTGCCCTGCAGGAAATTAAGGCAAACCCTGAGCAATTGCCAGAAGACTTGCTTGCTATAAGTGGATACCGTGTCTATTGGAACTCAGCTGTAAAAAAGGGATACTCTGGAACAGCTGTTTATTCAAGACTGGAGCCTCTACAGGTAATCTATGGTCTGGGGAATACGGCTTATGACGATGAGGGGAGAGTTCTCACCCTTGAATTTGATAATTTTTATTTTCTTAATGTATATTTTCCCAACTCCCAACATGGTTTGACCCGCATTGATTATAAAATGGCCTTTAATCAAGCGCTCTTTGGCTTCGTGGAAGAATTGTCAGCAAAAAAATCCGTGATTATCTGTGGAGATTTCAATGTTGCACACAAGGAAATAGATCTTGCCAACCCAAAAGCAAACGTTAAGAACCCAGGATTTACCCCCCTGGAAAGAGCATGGGTGGATGAAATAACAAAAATAGGGTACATTGATACGTTCAGGATGTTCAATAAAGAACCTGGTCAATATTCCTGGTGGAGTTATAGGGCAAATGCCAGGGCAAGGAATATCGGTTGGCGTATTGATTATTTTTTTGTGGACCCTGGAAGCAAAGACAGGGTTCAAGAGGCACGTATTCATGACGACATCATTGGCTCCGACCATTGTCCTGTGAGTCTTCGGTTTAAATAACAGTCTGGTCGTAAAGCGAGAGTTTATGGAATCATATAAAATCATGATAGCCGATGATCATGCCCTCATCAGGCAGGGGATAAAATCCATTATCAGGCAAGGTGAGGGTCTTGAGGTTATTGGTGAAGCTGCTGATGGTGAGGCTTTGTTGGAATTATTAAAGCACAACACGCCAGAAATGCTTATCTTGGATATTTCCATGCCGAAGCTGAATGGCCTTGAAGTGCTGGACCTTATCCATGAGTCTCATCCGGAACTCAAGGTGCTCATATTAACCATGCATGGCAACAGTCAGTATTTTTTTCATGCCATTTCAGCTGGTGCCCATGGCTACTTGCTGAAAGATGAATCGGATACCGAACTTCTTCCTGCCATTGAAACTGTTCGAAAAAATCAAACCTATGTGTCGCCTCACCTTGCATCTGAAGTGACAAATCAGATGACGTCTGCCTATCGTGATAAGAAGGAAATACCGGTTATTCAGCTCACCTTACGGGAAAAGCAGGTTTTACGGCTGGTTGTGAAGGGGCAGACTTCTAAGCAGATGGCTGAGGTTTTATGTTTAAGCCCGCGGACAGTTGATCATCACCGGGCAAGACTGTTAAAAAAGTTTAAGATGAAAAACACTGTGGACCTTGTTAACTATGTACTGCAAAATTCAATAGTTATGCCTGAGTAAGATATATGCTTTCTTCAAGTGTTGTGCGTTATTTTTTTTAAAATAGGTAATCATTTTTTTTCAGCTATTTCTTCTCCTCTCTTGTAAGTCCCTGTAAATCACTGTCTAGCAATGGATTAGGTAAATATACCTAATGAAAAATTGGTATGTTCATCAATTGTTTTTTCTTTTCTGTCGGCTAAGCTGTAATTACTAAAAAATGCTGGGTTGCAAGTAATTAGCAATAGAGCCCCACTGTCACATTTGAGAAAGGATTAGGAGGTAGCAAGCATGAATAAGAGTGATCTGGTCGCTTCAATAGCACAATCGGCCAAAATAAGTAAAGTTGCGGCTGAACGTGGATTAAATGGCATGTTAAGTACGATTACAACGGCAATAGAAGATGGTGAACGTGTAACTGTTGTCGGTTTCGGTAGTTTTTCACTGGTTGATAGAGCACCACGCCTTGGGCGAAATCCAAAAACTGGCGAGTCGGTGAGGATTCCTTCCAGAAGAGCAGTGAAGTTTAATCCGGGTAAGGAACTGGTACAGAAAATTCGTTAAAGAAGATATCTGCCAGAAAGAACGCTGAGATGTAGATAGTTTCCGCAAAACATAAGGGTAGGGGGTACCCGTTGGGCGGATTCTTAGGTGACATGTGGGAATGCAAAGTGTGGAAAGCCACACTTTGCATTTTTTTTTACCTTTTTACACTAACCACGCGGTATCTTATTTGTGAAGAGCGCGCTCTGTTTGTTTTTTGCGAAGAACAAAGAGAAAAATACCAGAGGCTATCATGAGGATACATAAAAGCTGTCCCATGGTGAAGTAGGTAAATAGGTAGCCAAGTTGGCGATCTGGTTCTCGAAAAAATTCCACAATGAAACGAAAAATTCCGTAAAAGATTAGAAACAGTGCAATGCCTCGTAAAGTTGGGATGGGTGGCGCGTTAAAAGACCACCACCAGGAAAGACCATGGCCCAGGGCACGTCAGTTGTACGACCGTACAGTTCACCATTCATGAAGTTTCCCAGCCTGCCCAGGCCAAGTCCAATTGGAACCGTGACAACATAGAGATCAACACCTTTCCAGAAATTGAGACTATGACGTTTGCAATACCAGGTTCCGGCTATTATGGCACCTATGCAACCGCCATGAAATGACATCCCTCCCTGCCAGGTTGCAAGAATTTCAGCTGGATGCACAAGGTAATAGGAAAAGTTGTAGAACAGAACATAGCCAAGGCGACCTCCCAGGACCACGCCAATTATTAACAGCAGGTTGAGATTATCGAGACGTTCTTCAAGCTCATGGTAGGAGAATTTTTTAATCTGCACGCGAACAAGAGTCCAGGTGGCCATGAAGCCAATGACATACATCAGGCCATACCAACGCACCTGCAAAGGACCAATGCCAAAAATTACCGGATCTATATTGGGAAAATTTAACATGGAATCAGAAAAAGAGAGTTAATTGTCATGGGAATATGTGCCTAAGGAAGATGAAACCTTTAGAGTGAGCCCATTTTTTTTAAATGAACCTGCAAAATGGAAATAGCTGCAGGAGTTATACCTGAGATTCGCGATGCCTGTCCCAGTGAAAGGGGTTGAACAGTGCTGAGCTTTTCAACGACCTCATTGGAAAGACCTGGCAAATCCTTGTATTTAAAATCCTTTGGTAAAAGGGTCCTCTCCAGCTTCTTAAAACGGCTTACTTGTTCTTCCTGTCGTTTTATATAGCCCTCATATTTTATCTGTAATTCTATTTCATCACTGAATGGCAGGTCAGAGAGATCTATCTCTGTGTCAAGGTTCAGCTCACTTGCAGCCAGTATAAACGGTAGGTCTTTCAGCTTTAATTCCGGTCTCCGCAAAAGGTCGGCCAGGGTAAGAGCCTGACTTGTTTTTGAACTGTTGAGAGCAAGGAGTTGGTCATTGAGCTTTTGTTTTGGTTTGACCCGAGTGTTATGTAATAGATCGACCACTGTTTCTATAGAGCTTTTTTTCTGGGTGAATGAGTTCCAGGTCTCTGTGTCGACAAGACCTAGCTCCCGACCAATGGCACGGAGTCTGAGATCAGCATTGTCTTCACGAAGAAGCAACCTGTATTCAGCCCTGGAGGTAAAAAGCCGGTATGGTTCTTTAGTACCGCAGGTAACAAGGTCATCAATGAGCACTCCGATGTATGCCTGAGATCTGTCAAGTATTAAGGGCTTTTCTCCGCGGGCATATTGTACGCTGTTGATTCCTGCCATTAAGCCCTGGGCTGCCGCTTCTTCATACCCTGATGTGCCGTTTATCTGGCCGGCAAGAAAAAGTCCTGCAATCTTTTTTGTTTCCAGATTTGGCTGGAGTTCCAAAGGGTCTACATAATCATATTCGATGGCATAGCCCGGGCGGATGATTCTCGCTTTTTCAAGGCCTGGTATGGTGTGCACCATATCTATCTGGGTTTGCAGCGGTAGGCTTGTGGGAATACCATTTGGGTATACCTCTACGGTATCGAGTCCTTCAGGTTCAAGAAAGATTTGATGTCTTCCCTTGTCAGGAAAACGCATGACTTTATCTTCAATGGAAGGGCAATATCTGGCACCAATGCCTTCAATGATTCCCGCATACATGGGTGACTTATCTATGGAGTTTCGAATGACAGCATGGGTTTTATCGTTGGTGTAGGAGATATAGCAAGGCAGCTGGTCAAGTTCAGGCCCCTTGCTGCCAAAGGAAAACATACAGGGTGGGCTGTCGCTGTGTTGAGCCTCAAGGTTGGAATAATCAATAGAGTTTCCATCTAAGCGTGGCACAGTCCCTGTTTTCATTCTGCCTGTGCGAAAACCAGCATCCTTCAGCCAATGGGCAAGTGAACGGGATGGTGTGTCACCCATACGCCCGGCTGGAAAATTTTTCAGGCCAATGTGAATCAGGCCATTTAAAAAGGTTCCGGTTGCAATGACAACGGACTTTACGCCAATCTCTTCATCAAGTGATGTTCGTATTCCCCTGACTCTGTTATCTTTGACCAGGATTTCATCAACAACGGTCTGTTTGATTTCAAGATTTTCCTGGTTTTCCAGGATATTTTTCATTCGCAAACGATAGAGTAGTCGGTCAGCCTGGGCACGCGATGAGCGCACCGCGGGTCCTTTACTGGTGTTGAGGCGGCGAAATTGAATTCCAGTGGCATCTATGTTTTTAGCCATCTCTCCGCCAAGTGCATCAATTTCCTTTACAAGGTGTCCTTTAGCGAGGCCACCGATAGCAGGGTTGCAGGACATGGCGCCAATGGTATCGGCATTAATAATACAGACAAGGGTTTTAAGGCCCATACGGGCTGCGGCTAAAGCAGCTTCGCACCCTGCGTGTCCTGCTCCAATAACGGCTATATCAAAAGAAGTCATGAGTGGTGTCCACAATAATAAATCGTCAATAAAGTACTGTTTGTTTTGTCAGGAAAACAGCTCACCTTTGCAGAGTGGTCTGGTTTGTACAGTTTTTTCAGCTGAAAAAGAGGTGTACTGAGTATTTTCCGCTACATTGGCGCAAGCAAGATTGTTACGCTGTAAAATTCCTGGCTGGTAATCATGATTTGCATCAATCCATTTCGGTGGTTTTTCTTTGCCAGGTCCTGGCCCTGCTTGGGTGGATTATAGGGTGTTGCCATTTGATTTGCAATCAGAACCAGGAGTGTGCCTCTACTTGTCAAGTGACCAGTGGATAAATGCCCACACTGGAACATGTTCGCGTCTGAGGAGTATTTTTGAGGTATCAGTCTCTGTGCACCTGGACCGGACGTATGTTTCAAGCCGAATTGATTCTTTTTTGCTCAGGTCTTGAAACATCCACATGTAAGAGTCCAGCGCTTCGGCAAAAGTGTTAAAGATAAGATCTTTTTCAAGGGGTATGAAGTTGATGTTGGCAAAATGGCCCATCTGGTACAGGATGTTAACTGTGAAGATATAGTCGGGTCTTGTTGGTAAGGTCCTTTTAACAGCGGCAAATGCTTTTGGATCATGGGGGCCTGATCCGACTCTGTCGGTTACACAAACTCGACTGCGGGCACAGGAGCAGAGCTTGGTGAGTGCGCCTTTGAGATCATCAACGGCCAGTGATCTGGAAGCTATGGCAACATCATGTTTTTTAAGGGTTCCCTCCAGGTCATCCTCCCAGGAGCAATTTTGGGTTGTAATATTTTTTAGGTTTTGCTGGGATTTTTTACTATTTAATATGTTGAGCATGTTTTGGGAAAAATCAACAGCAGTGATACGTCTTACCTGCTTGGCCAGTGGCAGGGAAATGGTTCCAGGGCCACAGCCCATATCAAGGACTGATATTTCCTGGTTCGGATTCATTAAGCGAATAAACTCTTTGGCATAAAGAGAGTCACTGGTCCTCCTGGCAAAGCCAGCCGCTCTATTGTCCCAGCTCTCGGAATTTTTATTTCTTGAGCAGGATGTTTCCCTTGCCTGCTGGTACATTTTATTCCAGTCAAAGGTCTCAAGCGGTGAATTTTTCATTCTTTCTCCGGTTATGTAGGAAATAATTTGACAGATAGGGGTGGCTATGATTAAAATACATATTTTTAGCAAAGTAAATGGTTAGCTTCTCTGCTTAGCTATATGTCCCGTTTGTGGTTGATTTCTGCATTTTTTCTGTCGATGCGCAGGAGTGCCCCAAGAATATGACGCTCAATTACGGGACAGTGGAATAACGGTTCAGTGGCATGAGAATTTTTCCAAATAACAAAAGGACGTATAAAAATGAGTAAAAGAACTTTTCAACCTAGTAATATCAAACGTAAACGTACCCATGGCTTTCGTACTCGTATGAGAACACGTTCTGGCCAGGCGGTGATCAGTAACCGTCGTGCTAGAGGACGTAAGCGTTTGGCAGTGTAGCCGGTGTGGAATGGCTCGGGCTCCCGAAAAAATGCTTGTTGAGAAAAAAAAGGGAGTTTGACCATGTGTACCGTAAGGGGACAAGGGTCAGAGGTAAAGGCTTCGCATTGGTCATAATGCAAAACAGTCTTTCGTATAACCGGTTGGGCGTGAGCATTCATAGACATGTTCGCGGTACTGTCCAACGCAACAGAATAAAACGTATCATTAAAGAATCATTCAGGTTACGTCGGGAAATTTTCCCTCAATCCTGTGATATTGTTTTTACTGTCAGGCCAAATTTTTCACTCAATGGGCCAGCATCGATCATGGCAGCAGTAATGAATTTGAAGATGCCCAGGTTTAAAGTTGAAAATTAGTAAAGCCATGACTGCTATGTCAGGAAAAAAAGTACGCAAAAAGAGTTCTGAGGAAATAGGAATTATTGCGCGGACTTGTTTGTTATTCCTGAAAGTCTACAGATTGTGTATCTCACCTCTTTTCCCGCCCACTTGCAGGTACTTGCCGACTTGTTCCCAGTATGCAGTTGATGCGGTCATCCGCTATGGCGCTTTTCGCGGCATGTTTTTGGCATTTTGTCGATTATTGCGCTGTCACCCCTTTGCCAGGGGTGGCTATGATCCTGTTAAATGAAAGCTGTGTGCTGCCCTAGCGTATAGAAATATTATCTTTGATAGAACCGCAGAGCCATTAAAGGTTTCTGATCCATTACGGTTTTGCCTGAACTTTTTTTGCAGCAGATTTAACAGAGGTTACTAACATGGACATGTACAGAGCCTTTCTGGCAATTGCCATTTCATTTGTCATTCTTATTGGGTATCAATATCTTTTTGTGGCTCCAGCAATCCAGGAGCAAGCACAAAATGCACAGACCCAGCAGCCACAGGCGCCGATCCCGCAAGCTCAGCCTGAAGAAACTTCAGTCCAGCCTGGTGCACTTGCCCCAGTTCCTTCTGGTGTGAGTAGTCAGCCACTGTCTATTAATCCGGAAGCCCGTGATATAGCCATTGATACGCCACTGTATCATGCCATTATGAACGAACAGGGTGGTGGCCTTAAAAGCTTTACTCTTAAAAATTACAGGCAGAAAAAGGAACTTGATGCTCAACTGATGGATCTTGTAAAAACAAGTGAGCTCAAAGAACTTCCTCTCCTTTTTACTCTAGACAATGGTCAGGCTCAGGTATTGCCTGTTTATCGGTCCAGTAGAGAAAGTTTGAGTGTAACAGGACAGGACAGTTCAGCTTCATTGGAGATGAAAGCCTCCTTTGGTAAAGAGCTTGAGCTGACTCGATCCCTGAAAATAAACTCTGAGAGCTATTTGATCGAAGTCTCCTACCTGGTGAAAAATATCAGCGGTGCTCCTGTTCAGATATCACCTGCCATGAGCCTGACAAATAGTCATTTCTCCGAGGACACCAGCACTAACCCTGGAGCAGGCAGGTTGATGTTTAGCGGACCTGCAGCTCTTGTTGGTACAGAACGCCATGAGGTCAAAGGAGCTGACCTGGAAGAAGGTCCCAAAACCCTACAGGGAGCAATCAAATGGGCTGCTTATGAAGATCATTATTTTCTCTTTGCAGCAATTCCTGAGCAAGCCGGGGACCGTACGCTTACGATGAGCGGCAACGATGATAAGGTCAGAACTGTCATCTCTGAAGGCACAGAAATTATCCCCTCGCAGGGAGAAAAAAGCTATACTTATCAAGTTTATATAGGACCCAAGAAACTGACATATCTCAATGACATTGGTTTTAATTTGTCAGAGGCGGTCAATTTTGGCTGGTTTGATGTGATAGCAAAACCAATGCTTTGGTTGCTGAATTTTTTCCATAATTATATTGGAAACTATGGAATCGCTATTATTCTCTTAACGATTTCAATTAAGCTTATTTTTTGGCCGATTACCCAGAAGGGTATGAAATCAATGAAAAACATGCAAAAACTCCAACCCAAGGTTGCCAAGCTCAAAGAGAAATACAAAGATGATTCCCAGCGTATGAATCAGGAGATGATGGCGCTTTATAAATCCTACAAGGTCAATCCTCTGGGTGGTTGTCTGCCAATGTTTCTGCAGATACCATTTTTCTTTGCCCTCTATAAAGTGCTCCTCATGTCAATTGAACTGAGACATGCTCCGTTTATGTTGTGGATTGATGATCTGGCTGCTCCTGATCGTCTCTGGCTGGGCTTTGACATTCCCTATTTGCATGGTTTGCCGGTTTTAACCATATTGATGGGAGCCTCCATGTTCCTTCAGCAAAAAATGACCCCAACCACAGCAGATCCTACCCAAGCCAGAATTATGCAGATGTTACCGATAATTTTCACATTTATGTTTTTAAACTTTGCTTCCGGGCTTGTGCTTTATTGGTTCGTCAATAACCTGCTTTCTATCTTGCAGCAGCAGCTTATAAATAGACAGACCAAAGCATAACGCTTTGCTAGAAGGATATTTCTATGATTGAAACAAAAGATTTTTTTGGAAAAGATGTTACAGAGGCTATTAGTTTGGCCTGTGAAAAATTCTCTGTTCCTCAGGATAAAATGGATATAGATGTACTCGAAACCGGCTCTGCAGGAATATTTGGACTTTGTAAGAAAAAGGCTCATATTAGGGTTTCTCCGAAAGAAAAATTGGCAGCTGAGGAAATCAATGTAGTAGAGGAAAAAGTAGCGGTGACAGAGGAGTCTGCAGCCAGTGAAATCCAGGAAGAAAAGAAGGCTGCTAATGCTACCATTGAGCCTGAAACTGATAAAAGTCCCAAGAATGCAGGCAGGAAAGGAGGAGAAAGGACATTTGATGAAAGTGAACTTCCTGACTCTGAAACCCTTGGCAGCATTCGAACTGATATTGAAAAGGTTTTAGAGCTGATGAACTTTTCATCAGAGGTAAGCGTGGAACTTGAAGGCTTTACTGTGCAGTGTCAGATCTCTGGAGAACATGAAGAGAATATAATCGGAACAGATGGCAGAACACTTGATAGTCTTCAGTATCTTATCCGAAAAATGGTCAATAGCCGTTTACCAGAACGTATGCCACTTTACCTTGATGCTGGTAATTTTCGTGAACGTAGGGTGGAGGAATTGAAGAAGCGTGCCCTTGAGCTTGCCGAAATCGTCAAGGAAGAAGGAAAAACCCAGGCAATACCAGCGTTGAATCCTTCAGAGAGGCGCATTGTCCACCTGATTCTCCAGGAAGATAAAGGAATACGCAGTCGCAGCGTTGGTGAAGGTCTCTTTAAAAAAGTACTCATTTATAAACCTGGCAAAAATCGTAAACCCGGACCTCGCAAACGCAGGAGCCGCTCAGGTGGTCGTCCAGAAAACAACTAACGATACAATTGCCGCTATTGCCACACCACCTGGCACTGGCGGAATTGGTATAGTCCGTATAAGTGGTCCATTAGCACTTTCAATCTTTCAAAGATTATTTGTTCCCCATCGGCCCATTGCTGAATTTCAAAGTCATAAGCTCTATTATGGTCAAATAACTGATCCCGATAATAAGGTGCTCGATGAGGTTCTCGGCACTTATATGAAGGCCCCTTTGACCTATACCCGTGAAGATGTTGTAGAGATTCACAGTCATGGTAGCTTTTTGGTGCTTGAAGCTGTACTGCGAGCACTTTTTTCTTGTGGGGCCCGTCCTGCTGAGCCAGGTGAGTTTACCAAAAGGGCATTTCTGGCAGGCAGGATCGATCTTACCAGGGCAGAAGCTGTGATTGACCTGCTGCAAGCCCAAACCAAAGGTGGGGCGCAACTTGCAGTTGGTCATCTTCAAGGGAAGCTCTTTGAAAAAATTGCTTCTATTCAGAAGGGGCTGGTGAATATCCTCGCAGTTGTCGAAGTAGCCATTGATTTTCCTGATGAAGATGTTGAAATTCTCGACACGCAAAGCCTACTGAAACAACTCCAAGAAACAGTTGTAGTGCCTCTACAGGAACTCTTACTCCTTGCTCAAAGAGGGAAAATTATCAGGGAAGGGGTCAGCGCGGTTATAGCTGGTCGGCCAAATGTGGGCAAATCCAGCCTGCTTAATGCCATGCTCCAGGAAGAACGCGCTCTGGTGACTGAAATTCCTGGAACAACTCGGGATACTATTGAGGAAATCATTTCTATCAACGGTATCCCTGTTCGCCTTGTCGATACTGCAGGTATAAGAGATGATGCTGAAAGAGTGGAAGAGCTTGGAATAGCCAGGGCTAGAAAAAAGCTGGAGCAGGCTGATTTTGTTCTTTTTCTTCTGGATGGTACTCAGCCTCTCAGCACTGAGGACCTTCAGATTTACAAGGCCGTTAGGCAATCTGACACAGTTGTTGTGATCAATAAGATCGATATTGCAGAAGAAGACAAGGTATTGGGTCTTGCTCAAAATTTTCAAGAAGACACGGTGTTCGCTGTATCGGCGCGTGAACATGAAGGGCTTGAGGAGCTACAGGATGCAATCTACAAAAAAATTATCGGGGATAGTAGCGGTCTGACAAAGGAAACCGATTGGTGTGCGCCCAATGTCAGGCATAAGACATGTCTGGAGCAGACCTTGCAGGCGTGTAAAAGTCTTGCTGATTCGCTTCAGTCGGGGGTCACAGCAGATTTGGCTGCGATTGAGCTTCAGTCAGCTCTGGACTATCTGGGTGATATAGTCGGCTTAACCACACCAGATGATATACTCGATAAAATATTTGCAGAGTTCTGTATCGGTAAGTAGTTGCAAAGACTTTTCAGCCTGCATTTGCTAGGTCTAGGTTGTACGATGGTGGATAGAGCTGGAAATTATGGTTTTTTGTCTGCTTGGGCTGGCTGAAGTGGTCTTTTGATCTCTGTTTTTTTTTGGTTGCTGGCAGCCTGTATTTCGCCTTCGAGCCTTGCACCTGATTCCACCGTCAGGTTCGCTGCAACAAGTTTACCAACAATTTGAGCCGTTGATTGGGCTGTAACCAGTTTTGAATCTACATTTCCCTCAATGGAACCGTGGCAGACAAGTGAATCAAGGATAAGATCGCCTTTGATTTTACCATTTTCACTGAGTACCAGGTATTCTCCTTTTACATTGCCTTCTACGGTTCCGTCGATGCGCGCTTTTCCCTTAAAGCTTATTTCGCCAGTTACATACATGTCTTTAGATATAATTGCTGATATGGCTTCTTTAGATGCTTTCACGGCTTTTTCTTTAAGGTCGTCTTTTTTGTTATTGAAAAGGCTCATAGCACTTACTTGTCCACTGAGACCGATAGGTTTGCTACTTGGAGATATTTCATTGGATTTATGGTCTTTCCACGATACCGTACTTCGTAATGAAGGTGTGACCCAGTGCTTCGACCAGTATTGCCGACAAGTCCAATGACCTGACCGCGTTTTATTTTTTCCCCTTTTTTCACAAGGTGTTTGCTCAGATGGGCAAAATGGGTATCGTAACCATTTCCGTGGGATATGGTAATATAATTCCCACGTCCTTTTGAACGGGTAACGATTTTGGCAACACCGTCTGCTGTGGAGATGACTTTATCACCAGTACGTCCCCTAAAGTCAACCCCGGAATGAAATGCTTTTGTTTTCTTTTTCTTAATTGGGTCTAATCGGTACCCATATTTTGAGCTAATACTATCAGGTACAGGTCGGCCAAGTGGAATTTTATTAAGAACTTCCAGGTAACGATCTGTTTGATAGATAAGTTTATTGAAGTATGTGTCATCAAGTTCAATAAATGGGCCACCGCTATGATTCGGATCTTCTTCAATCTTCACTTCTACGCCAATATGGTCCATCACTGACTTTATGACTCTGCTGCGTTCGTCGAGTCGGCTGATGCTGCCCTCAAGGAGACTTTCCTGTTTTTCTTTCAGTTGATAAATGTCTTTCTCGTAACGGCTGACAATCTCAATTTTTTCATTTGAAAGGTTCTCAAGCGTGCTTGTGGTCTCTGCAAGCTCAGCTATCAGGGCATTGGTTTGGATGCGAAGTTTGAAATACTTGAAACCCTGTCCGGTGCCAATCAGCATAAAGGCAAGGAGAACAGCGGTGAGGCACAAAGAGTTAAATATGGATTTTTTTTTGATGACAAGTGATCGAACATCACCTTCTTCACCAGTAATGAGGATGTGAAATTTTTTTTGTGTCATATGTTTCGTAACTGCGTAGAAAAGTTTTTCTCTCGTTAACTGCAATGCAACTTATCTGTAAGGAAAGTTATGCTCGGGATGCCGATAGAGTAACATTTTTTGAGAGTGGATATGAAAAGCATCACACTCTATAGTCCAGATATGACAATAATGCAAGAAACAATAACAAGAGATGGGATAAAACCATTTGATTTATGGCTTGTTTTGCTATGCGGCTGGAAAAAGCCATGTTGAATTTTTTTAAATCAGGGCAGTCAGGGAACTGGCTGCCCTGATGAATTTATTGAGAAAACGAATCATCAAAAAGTTTCTCTATGGCTTCTTTGCCATCGTCACTCAGATAACGGGTGCCAGAACCCACAAATGTATCGTAGGCAATAGTAGGTGTATCTTCCTGCCAGGCCTCTTCTTTCCAGGTAAACCATTTTTTATGGCTCTGGTCGTAGACATGAAGAGGACGGTTGAAAAGTTTGGCAAGTTCCACAGCCCAGCCAGTACCGCCTTTTACAGAATTATCTTTTAAGATCGTGCCGATTACAAAGATCTGATGCCCTTTGTTTACCATGTGAAAAATGGTCTGAAGAACCTTTCTGATTTTGGTGGTTTCGTAATAGGTCCGGTTCATCATCCTGGAAGCAAGTTCCATGCTGATATCCCCACGAAGCAAGTCTTCTTCAGAAAGTGTTACTGTATTTTTGTCACGGTTCAGTTTATGTCCATCAAATGAAAATATAACTTCATTCAGCTTGCATTTTTCAGCAGTTTCTCCAAAAACTGTTTCAGCACCTTTAAGGCCGCCGTGGTATAGTGTGCACTCCTCACCTTTCATAATTTCCTCACCTTTTTAGTATTCAGCACTTTTTTGCTTGTAAATAGACCCGCCAAGGGGCCGGGTACTTCTCTATAGTAAGATCAGAGCGATTCTTGTCAATAAAATCTTCATATGATTCGAAAATCATCCATTCTGTTTTTCGTTGCTCTTCGCAGGACATGGGGTGTTCGCAAAAAAGTGAAACATCTTTGAAGCCAGTACGGATGAGCCAATGTTCAAGGCACTTACCAGTTGGCACAAACCAGGTTCCAGGGACTTTTGCATATGTTTTTTCGGGAAAGAGTGCAACAGGTTCGTCACCAGGAATTGCCTGCGATTCGAGAATGAGTGTTCCACCTGGTTTAAGTGCGTTGTAAATATCGCGAAGGGTCTCAACAGGGGAGGGGCGATGGTAAATAATCCCAAGCAGGAAAATTATATCAAAACAATTTGGAAAGAGGTTCAGGTGCTCAACGCCAAACAGGTCAACTTCCAGATTTTCCTGTCTGCTGAAAGTATTCAGGGTTTGAAAGGCATAATAATGATGAATATAAGGTTCAAAACCGAGGACAAAGGAGGGTGCATGTTTGGCCATACGAAACATGTAGTAGCCATTATTGCAACCGATGTCCGCTATGATCTTACCAGAAAGATCGGGAAGTTCAGGGGTAATTCTGTCCCATTTTTTGTTGCTGCGCCATTCTGAATCGATGTCTATTCCAAAAATTGAAAATGGTCCCTTGCGCCATGGCATAAAGTCGCGAAGCATGGAATAGACTTTTTGGCGATCTGCTGCATTGATATCATTTGCTGAGCCGATTTTGACAACATCGCCAGTAAAATCTGAACAGGAAGCACGCAGATGTTGCACAGACTCAAGTGGTTTTCTGTAGCGAAGAAACCCTTTTTTGTCCTGGTTGATCCATTGTGTTTTTTCGTCCTTCAGGCGAAGAACTGCATCTTTTTGACAGCTGGGAAAGTATTCCAGGTAATTCATAATGTTAAAAATAGGGCGGCTGTGTGTTAAAAATGGAAATGGATTTGCTCATTGAGAGCTCGTATTTTTCATTTTATGGCAATGAAAGAACAGAAATTAAACCATTGAAAAAAAGTTTCAACACTTGGAAAACCGTTTTCTCTCAGGAGAGCATGGTTTTCTTCTATGGAAAAAGGAATGAGGATATTTTCAAGAGCCTCTCTTTTGGCAGCAATTTCAAGCTCAGTATAGCCTTGCTGTCGTTTGAACTCATGATACAGTTCAATGAATTCACGATTTAAACGAGGCTCATGATTTATCACTTTTTCGCTTATGATCAGTATGCCACCAGCTGGAAGGGCATTATAGAGGCGTTTAATAAAATCCCGTCGTAATATGGGGCGAATGAACTGAAGGGTATAATTACAGATAATGACATCAGCATTTGCAGGATCAAAGCTTGTGATGTCTTTTTCAAGGAAACGGACTTTATCTGTTTTTGAATAAATTTCAGCTTTAAGGCGAGCTTTCTCGAGCATGGGCGCAGCATTATCGACTCCAATGAGCTCCAAATCCATTTCTGGTAAACGTCTTGAGATCTCCAGCAGCAGACTTCCAGTTGAGCAGCCTAAATCGTACACTGTCGCACCTGGCAAAGCGAGCCGTTTAATCAGCACAATGATGGAGTCGATGACCGTTTTGTAAAAAGGGACAGAGCGATCGAGCATATCATCGAAGACCTCAGCTACTTTTTCGTTAAAGGTAAAGTCTTCCTGGACAGGGCTTGAATTAAATATGTTGTCTTGTTTCATATGGTTTTTAATGAGAGTGATTCCATGTGGATGTAAAATAGCCTTGCGAACTTGTCAAACTGAAAGTATAAAAACACTTTAGGCCGATTGCTGACAAGTGTTTCTTAATATAATACAGGGGAGGAGACATGGACAAACAATATTGGGCAAATATGGCTTTGTGCGTATTGCTTGGAGGGCTGGCAATATTTTCTGCCGCCAATATAAGTTCCGCTTTAACTCCTAAGGGTTTACTTGCTTTTGAACAGGAACCATCTGCTGAGGCCAAAAAGCTGCTGCAGGATGTCAAGCTGATAAAGTTTGAGGCAGGTGAAGATACCAGTCATTCAGTGAGAGCCCAGTTCAGCGTGAAAAATGGCTCTGACCAGGATGTGAAAAATATTAAAGTGCAGTGTGAGTTTTTTGACAGTAACGGGAAGTATCTTGATCAGGAAAGTTGGATCATAGGCGTCACCGTTCCTGCCGGAAATGCTAAAATGTATTCATCTGTCACTAAACGGTTTGTTCATACCAAGGCGAAGGCTTTAGATTGTAAAATTAAAGACTTGCAGGTTGCGGAAAAATCAATTTTTACCATTCATCGCTCTGCTTCCAGTGGCCATGGGTCAGTAGAGGAAGCAAATGGTCACGGTAACAGCTCCCACTAAGAATTTTTACTGTAGCTGGATCATTTAAATTTTAAAAACAAAAAATACAACTGTGTCTCAAGATATACATTTTGATGAAATAATTGGTCGCTATAAATCCGACCCCTACGAATACGTGGATATGCATGCAATTCATGCAGGTATAGTTCGTTTTCTTGTCAGTAAAAATGATGAGGTTGAAGGACCATCTGGTGAATGGAAGCACATACCAGGAAGTGGTTTGTATGAGATTGTCCGTGAAAGAAATACCAAAGTTGTTTCTTCGAAAACAAATGGCACGATCTCTGAATTGCAAAAGGGCTTAAATGGCAAGTTTGTCGAGTCTGGTGAAAAGCTTTTGACCATTCGGCACCCTCTTAAAAAGAAAGAGATTATTGAGGGTATCTTGCAGGAAGTACTCTCTTTGTTTGAAGCCCCTGAGCGTGCTAAATATTATTTCGCCATGGACATTCAGTCCCAGATTGAAAGTAAAGGTGCGCGCTCAGTCTTCATTAAGCCTGGCGATGAAATTTTTACGATGTCGCTTATGAAAAGAGATACGCCAGTGTATTATACTGGGGAGCCAGGCATTATCCATTCTGTCTATTTTAAACCTGGTGAGAGCATGGATCAGGGAGCACCTTTAATTGGAGTCTGTGCAAAAGACAAACTCCCCCTCATTCAAAAAATAATTACCCGGGTCAAGGCAGAATGGGAATAAATTTACACCTCAGGTCCTTGCAAAGACAGGGTTCTTAATTTTTCAGCCGCAATGTAACTACCTAATGTGACTCTTTCCAACGCCACTATTCAATCGCTTGTCCGTTCACCATCTTTTGCCTGCTATCGCAAAGATTTCTCCGTTGATATTCAAGAAAAAATATTACGCTATGGGGCTCCTGTCGGGTCTCGCCTGGAGTGTCACCATTCTCTGGGTCGCTGTATGGATCGCTTGCGTGAAATGATCCATGAGGCCGAATTAAGTAATACTGTTTTAGAAAGCGGTACGGTTGTCATGGCCTCTCGTCTCAGTAAGAGCTCTGGTCGATTTGAGCGCTATTGGCATGCACCAGAGGGCGGACTTTGGCTCGCCATCAGTCTTGCCGATGTGCTTCTACCAGAATTCAATAGATTGCTGCCGTTCTGTATAGGTGTAGCCTGTTGTCAGGCTGTGAGGATGTATGGTGTAGAGGCTTCACTGAAATGGGTAAATGATGTCCACCTGCAGGGGCAGAAGATTGCTGGGGTTTTAAGTGAAACCATCAGGAGTCAAGTCCGAGGGGAGCGCTATCATCTTATTGGCATTGGC
This sequence comes from uncultured Desulfobulbaceae bacterium, assembly GCA_947260045.1. Taxonomy (GTDB): domain Bacteria; phylum Desulfobacterota; class Desulfobulbia; order Desulfobulbales; family Desulfobulbaceae; genus CAMYOP01. The sequence goes on along the minus strand of CAMYOP010000010.1, from coordinate 5,892 downwards.
ATTAATATAAACAATACAACTTTTCCAGGTGAACTTCAAAATAGCGCAGTCAGCCTGAGCCAATTAACTGGGAAAACACATACTATTGAAAATTTTGCCTTAAAGCTTCTGGCACATCTTACCTGGGCACTTGGCCTGCTTCACTTTCAGGAGGAAGAAGCTCTAAAACAGAGTCTTTCCACAAATGTGGCTCCGGTACTTAGCGTGTGGAGGAATCTTTCTGACAGTGTCGGCAAAAAGGTTGTCTATGGCTTTGATGTACAACAAAAACCTCTCTATGGGGCCATCGTCGAAACCGTTGATGATGACGGGGGGCTTGTAATGAGGCTGGCAGATGGACATTTAATTACAGAACACAGTGGTGAAATTCAATATCTTGATCCGTAGAGATAAATGATTGCCATAAATGAAGGTTATTTGAAGAGTTCACGTACTACTTTGTACGAATGGATATCCTGCTGCAGAAGGTGTCTCGTGTATCGATACAGCAGTAAAAGCGCTTCTCGAATTGCGTTGGGTGAAAGGTGTAAACGGTCCAGCTGCTGTAATTGGAAGCTCTGGCCTTTTTGCAAAAATTTTATGGTTTGGAGAGAAAAAGTAGTTGCCTGTCCAAAGCCCCTGGTCCTGGAGCACTCTTTGCACACTAAAGTACCACTGGACGGGTGCAGCGTAAAGGAGAGGCTTTCTCCAGTCTTCTTGCCACATTGCCCGCATTTTTCCAGTTCAGGTCGATACCCGGTCAGCTCCATGAGTCTTAAGTGAAATAACACTGCAACTTGCAGGGGTGATTTTGTTTTTTCAAGCGAGGAGAAGGCCCACAGGAGAAGGGTGAAGATATTCTGATCCGGGTCATGTTCTCTGGTTAATCGCATAACCAGCTCGACGATTAAGGTGGCGACGCTGAAACGGTTGTAATCCTGGCGTAAGGGGAGAAAAGAATTATTGAGCTCAGCTTCACTTAGAAAGAGCAGGCTGTTGTTCCTGTTCTGGCGACATGTGAGAGTAAGAAAGGAAAAGAGTTCGAGTTTGTTAACAAAACGTATTTTACTTTTTTTTGCCCCTTTGGCTATTCCAGTTGCTCTGCCGAACTCATGACTGAAAAACGTAACCAGTTTGTCAGATTCGCTATAATCTATGACACGAAGAACCAGAGCTGAGGTTGTGAGATACCCCATACCTATATTATTTGGGTGGAATGCTCAGGGTAAGGGAATCATTTTTCTGTTGGGGGAAGGGGAGTGGAGAACCGTTTAATCGTAAGCTGGCACTGTCGGGGTGGTTGAAAATTATTTGGATAGATTCTTTGGCCTGCCAGACTTGTTTTTCACCTGCAATAAAATGAAGAGTAAGCGCCTTACCCTGGTCAACTGTAATATTGATTGAGGTGTCACGATGAAAATCAACAGAGAGGGTGTGGATATATTTTTGATGAGTATCTGGCTGAACCCGGGTAGAAAAAAGCTCTGTGTCCTTTGAGGAGGAGATGACCTTCGGATTGGTGGACAGGTCCCCTGGCAGGATACTTTTCATCACAGACTGAAAGCCTGCATTTTTATTAAAGAGGAAACCAAGTGGATTCCAAGAGGTATAGAAGCAAAAACTGACAAAAAGAACAATGATGAGAAAAAGTATACTACTGGCGACTGTCGCAGATGACAGGTGCGAAGGTTCTGCCATTCTCTTGGGGGAGAGAATTCTACCAGTTTTGCCCGCTCTTACCTTTTTTACGGATGAACGATAATTTTTGCGTTCTTTGAGAAATTGCTGTGCAAGTGACGGGCCATCTGCTTGTAACAGGTCAGCATAGATATTAATCAGTCCCCTGACAAAAGTATCAGCAGGTAAAAGGTCGTAATCGTTATCTTCAATGGCACGAATATTTGCCAGCGAAATTTTGGTCTTTTCCGCAACCTCTTCAACATTCAAGCCGTTTTCTATACGTAGCCTCTGAAGAAGATTGCCTGTCGTCACATTTTCATGGAGTTCTTCGTTGGTCTTTTTTCGTCTTGATTTGCTTTTTGATTCGGTAGTGGTCATCTCAATTATAGATACATGTGAAAATTTTTTTTGAACTTGACTTGTACAGGTTTTACAAAACTTTTATATAAGATGTTTCTTCAATGCCTCTGATCCAGTTGTTATATCTGTTCTTTACCTGCTGTTTATAAAGAAGGTCGTAAATTTCCTTTCTAACGGTCTCGTAGGGCGCTTTTGTGATGACTTTGCCTTCCCGGCTGGAAAGAAGCTTAAAGAACTGGTAGCCTGACGGTGTTTCAACGACCTGACTGATTTCTCCAGGCTTGATGGATGAAATTGCATCAAGCATATAAGCAGCCATTTCATTCTTCTTAAAGACTCCAATGTCGCCGCCGTCTGTAGCTGAAGGGAAATCTGAATATTTTCTGGCAAGCTCTTTGAAATCTTGGCCCCCAACAGCCAGGCTGTGAACCCTTTCTGCTTTTTTTAACGCTTCCGTCTGAGATGCTATAAGCTTGTCTTGCTCTTTGTGTTGTTCCCAGCTTGTACCGATTTGGAGAAGGTAAAAATCACCGTCATAAACTTGGCTTGAGTAATTATTGTCATAAAAATCAATTACCTGCTCTTCAGATATAATTATTTTTGATTTAACTTCCTGTGTGACGAGCTTTGTGCCAAGAATTTGATTACTCAGGTTCTCGCGATACTGTTCTTCGCTCATGCCGACTTTTTGCAGGTTTTGTTGAAACTGCTCATATGTTGTTTTGTTATTGCGGAGGATTTGTTGAAGTGCAGCTTCAACCTCTTCAGCTTTGATTGAAATCTTGAGCCTGTTTGCTTCCTGGATTAAAATTCTACGCTCTATTAACCTCTTGATAACTGACTTTCTTGCTTTCTTTAAAGCGTTTTCACGCTCTTCAGCCGGAGCCTTTGTGGCAACTTGGGTGAAATAGGCTTTGCCCTCCTGGTTTACCTCAGACAGGGTTATGACATCGTCGTTTACGACAGCGACTATTCGGTCGACAACGTCAGCATGTGATAGAGACGCTGTGATAAAAAAAAATAATACGGCTGGCACCCAGCTGTACCGCTTAAAAATATTCATATGTCACGTGATTTGATAAAAGATTTTCAGAGTTTAATGAGTACGGGAAAACAACCAAATATATTACATATTTTTTGTAAAGTACAGGGGAAAGAGTGGGTGGTCCCTTGGGGTGGAGTTTACATGGAACCTAAATGTTAATTTATTGCTTATTAGATTGAGTTCTCCTAGAGCTGAGATCTAAGTCAAGCTGCTTGGAGAAATTTTTTCTCAAAACGTCGTGATTGTGTGTTGTCTGTTGGCTTGATACTTGCATATAATTTTTAGGGAAAAGTTTATATTTCCTCTGTAAGATATTTGTAAGAAGGAGTAATGCGATGATATCTGGAATACAGGCAGCCCTGACCGCTCTTAAGGCATATTCTGCTAAGTTGCAAAATAACGGCAATAATATTGCCAACATGGATACCGACGGATTTAAAAAAGGCAGGGTGCTCCTCAGTGAGGCTAAGCCTCAAGGTGTGGCGGCCAAGTTTGATAAAGTGAATACGTCAGGTCCTGTAATTTATGAAACAACAGTTGAGGGAATGAAGCCTGTCGAGCAGTCAAACGTTGATATCAGTGAAGAAATTCCTGACTTGATGATGAATACCCATATTTTTAAAGCAAACCTGAAGATGTTTCAGACTGAAGATGAGATGGTTGAGTCTTTGCTGGACCTTAAAGCCTGAAAACTGAGTTTTGGGGAAACAGGTAGAGAATTTTTTTTGCTCTTTATCTTACCTTTGTGTGTTTTAACTAACCATATCGTAAGTGCAGGAGTGGTGTTTTCTTTCGCAAGACGGGTTTTTGTCGCAATATTTTCTAGTAAAGAGAGCGCTGTTGTTTTTTCTGCTGGGAATGGTTATTCTCCATAAAAAGGTTAGTATCACTTCAGCTCTCTGCTGATTCACGCATTGCTCGCAACTAGTTTTCTTTAAACCTGAGGGAACTAAATCACCATTTGCCTTATTGCTAACCTCACATGAATCGATTTAGCTTACTATATTTTAATTGTATATATTTTGGGAATGAAAATAGAGATGTATGCGAATCTGGGAGACCGTAATGAATTGTATTAATTATAGATCTACTGTGTTTTGGCTTGTGTTGATGATGTGTAGTCTGGTTCCAGGTGCTGTTTTTGCGCAGGAGTCCCTTGGACCTATGCCATCTTTTTCCCTAGAGTCAGCTGTGGATGGAAAAAGTATAAAGAGCAGTGAATTCGAAGGGAAAGTGCTATTGATTACTTTTTTTGCAACGTGGTGCCCCCCGTGCAGGCAGGAAGTACCAACTCTTTTGAAACTGCAAGATAAATATAAAAATGACTTTTCCGTTTTAGGTATCTCTGTTGATTCAGGTGGTGCTCGGGTTGTTCGGGCCATGATAGACCAGATGCATATAACCTATCCTGTAGTAATGGCTGATAGAAACGTCACAAAAAGTTTTGGTGGAATTACTGGCGTTCCAACAAGCTTTCTTGTTGGAAAAGATGGTCAGCTTGAGAAGAGATACCTCGGATATATACCGCATAAACTGCTTGAACAGGATATTTCTGCTTTATTGAGGAGATAACTGGTGTCAACCTGACTTTCATGTTGACATGAAATCAATTAAATTTTATACTCTAAGCTGTTGTGTAAACGGACTTTTAATTGAATTTGCTTAAAAGAGGAATTGTATGAAGAAAGTAATGACCATTGTTTTAGCGGCTGCCTTTGCTTTAAGTGCAACCGTAGTAATTGCAAAATCAGTGAAATGTGTTGTAGATGCAGTTGAAGGTGATAAAATCACCATGACCTGTAAAAAAGCTGATAAACTGGAAGTGGGCGATAAAGTGAAGGTTAAAAAAGCCAAGAAAAAAGCTCTCGAAGGCTGCTAAATAGACTGCTTGTTAGGTTCTTCAATTATAGGTAAGAGTCGGTTGATTAAATATCGATCGACTCTTTTTTTTTATCAAGCTATGCATGGGTGATATCTCACCGGCTGTTCGCAATTCATTCTCTGTTTCAGTTTACAGCACGTTAAGTAAAATCCAGCGGAATCTGTTCAAACTTTTCTCTTTCAACATATGGATATATTAAAGGCAATAGTACTTGGCATTGTCCAGGGTTTGACCGAATTCCTCCCCATTTCAAGCTCCGGCCACCTGGTTATCTTCTCGAAACTACTGGATTTTAACAAGCCAGGTATCACCTTTGAGGTTTTTTTGCATTTGGGAACTTTGGTGTCGGTTGTTATTGTATTCAGAAGAGAGCTTGCTAAAATGATCTTTTCCCTTTTTTTATCCAAGGAAAAACGTGCCAAATCTCCTGAAATCCAAATGTATTTTCGCTGGAACCTGTATGTAATTATTGCAACGTTACCAGCCGTTGTTGTTGGTTTATTTTTAAAAGACAGCATCTCTTTAATTTTTGATAATATACTCATCACCTTTACCATGCTGCTGGTCACGGGCATCATAATGATTTTGACCAGATTTCTCACTGAAAGGGGAACAGCAATCAGTCGTTCCAATGCCCTTTTAATAGGAATAGCTCAGTCTATGGCAATTATGCCAGGTTTGTCACGGAGCGGTTCTACTATATTTACGGGAATGCTACTCGGAATTAACAGGGTTGAGGCTGCCAGATTCTCTTTTATAATGTCTATACCTGCAATTCTTGGGGCCGCTGTTTTGGACCTGAAGGGTATGAGTCTAGACCAGTTTTCAGGTTCAGGGCTGGTACCTCTTTTTGCTGGGACCATTGCATCTGCAATTTCAGGATACTTGGCCATTGTGCTTTTGTTGAAGATTGTCCGTAAAGGGAAACTGGAATGGTTTGGTTATT
>CAMYOP010000009.1 GCA_947260045.1 uncultured Desulfobulbaceae bacterium | reverse complement strand
TCTCTTTTTCGAAAAGAAGTTGAAACCATTCATGAGGCAGGCATGAGAGCAACTTCATTAACCCGCCAGTTACTTGCATTTAGTCGCAAGCAGATCGTTGATTTTAAGGTAATTGATTTGAACGACGTAGTAAATAACCTATCTGGATTGCTCGGGAAAATGATTGGAGAAGATGTCATTATCCAAACCCGATTTGAGACAGAGCTAAGTACTATTTATGCTGATCAGGTACAGATGGAACAGGTTCTCATGAACCTCGCCGTTAACGCCAGAGACGCAATGCCATGTGGTGGTAATCTCATTCTTGAAACTGCTACTCTTATTGTAGATGACAGTAATACAGAAAATAATTTCAATATCAAGCAGGGCACTTACGTGACACTTTCAGTCACAGACACAGGGGAAGGTATAAGTGAAGAAGATATTGAGCGTATATATGATCCATTTTATACAACCAAAGCACAAGGAGAGGGTACTGGTCTTGGTCTTGCAACTGTATACGGAATAATCAAACAACATGATGGACAGATTTTTGTTTATAGCAGATCTGGAAAAGGCACAACTTTTAAAATGTATTTTCCTGCCAGCATCCAACAGGTTGATGAAGGCTCTGAGCACAAAAAAATATCGAGCCTGCCCAAAGGATTTGAGACTATACTTGTTGTAGATGATGATGAATCAGTACGGAAACTAGTTGTCAATATGCTCAATATTTTTGGCTATAAATGTCTATTAGCATCCTGTGCCCAAGATGCTCTTAAATATATTCAAAACCAGCCAGATCTCCTGCTTACAGATGTGATTATGCCTGGCATGAGTGGTAAGGAGTTGGCAGATATTTTTACAGGTCAAAGTCCATCCACCAAAGTTCTTTTCATGTCAGGATATACTGGAAACGCCATCGCTCATCATGGAGTGCTTGAAAGTGGCATTAATTTTATTCAAAAGCCATTAACACTCGATGATCTCGTAAACAAGATTCGTGATGTCCTTGATAAAGAAGTTAAAAAATAATGTGAGTTCGGATAGGTCTTTGTTTTTACTTCACCGAGTTGGAGAGCTTTCGTTGACTGGAGGCAGCATATAGATAGTTTGGTATGGTAGAATAATAAGTACCAAAAATGTTGAAGTGACAGGTTTGAATTAAATAAAACCTCTGCAAGGATTAGCCAATTTTAGCGTATGCATGATCAACGACAACACATAAGAGTGACGGCTGAAAATATAAAACAGCCGATCATCGTTCACGTAAACGGAGTTAATTTTCTCGAAATTTTTCACGCTAAAGATATCAGTGAAGGGGGGATTGGTATTCAGGTACCCCATATGTTTGAGGGGTGCAAGCTAGACTTTACAGTATCTTTAATCATTACTCTGCCAGCTCCATTGGAGCATGAAATTATAGTAAACGGCAGGATTAGACACGTGGTAGAAAATAGATTTGGTGTACGATTTCTCAATTTAAAAAGTGAGGATCAGTCTCTTATTCATCGTTATGTCTCTTATCGTCTAAAAGAAAAACCCTTCTTGATTCGCTTGAAGCATTTTCTACATCTGATTTAACCCGATAATCCTTATCGCCTTATTATTTGAAGCAAGGGTTCTGTAATCACTTGAGAAAATGATTACAGAACCCTTTTGTGAGAAGAAATGTTTCAAATCAACTGTATCAGAAGACCGCTACCAAGGCGTAACCTTTAGACTGATACCCTATTAAAGAGATCCAGCCGTTGTTAACCTGTTTAAGTTCCGGCAGTATTGTTGCTGGGTCCACCTTAAAGAGGTTGGCTGCAAAGAGACAAATCTCAAGCTTGATGCCATCTTTTGCCATGGCTTTTAAAGTGGTGGCAATTTGCCCGATCAGCACTTTTTCTTCAGCTGAATAACTCTCTGTGTTACTCGATACAAGCTTTACTGCACCTCCACCAAACACTACGGCAAAATCTGGTTTACTTGTGACATTTTGAATGTTTTTATCCTTAAAGGTCTGGTGTATGAGGTCGAGTTGAATTGCGGCACTTTTGACTTTTCCTGCACGGACATCAAATACAGCCTTGATAGTATCAAGCCCGTTAAGGGACACATATTCGTTAGCAAAAGTATTATTAGACGCAAAAAGACCCACTATTGTTGAAACAACTATTACTTGGAGAATCGATTTTAAAGTTTTCACAACGCTCCCTCCTAAGTTATACATTTTCTATAGCAGAAAGAGATACGATACACTCATCGTTTTCACGGAGATATACTATCTCGTTGTAGAATGACTATGCCATAAACTATGGTGGCGTTTGCGGGGAAGTCAATGTGGTTTGAATTGATTAAAGGAGCATGTCAGCCAAATCAAAATTTTTTTAACTAAAAAAATACTCTCAACTGTAATTAGCAATCAAAATATTGAAAATCAGGGGATACAAAGATAAGGAATTGCAGGCAGATGGTATCAATGTTTCCTCTACGGGTGGATGTTTGGTTAAGTCACTAATATTTTTTAATTTTTCGAAACTATACCATTATTATTCCAACTGTTTTTAACTGCAGGTCATTTTTTTTTAGACGTATTTCAATGTTACGTAATATGATAGACCAAACACTGAAAAAATAAAGTAGGAGGTTTTGATGTGGTAAGGGCTTTTTCAGATTTTAACGGCTTGGAAATGTTTTTCCTGATCAGTGGCATCATTGGTGGTTTTTTTGTCATCTTAAAACTCCTGCTTCAATTTATTGGCGGCGATGCAGACACAGGTATTGGGGCAGACAGCGATATAGATTTTGATACCCAGCATGTCGATCCTGACGTTGGCTTTCGCTTACTCTCCATGCATGGGCTCTCTTCATTTTTTATGATGTTTGGTTTGGTTGGACTGGCTTTTTACCGACAAAGTCAGGTCGGTGTTATAATCTCCATTATCGGAGCAGTCGCAGCTGGAATGGTCTCTGTGTGGGTCATGAGTAAAATATTTCAGGGTGCTACGCGTCTGCAATCAAGCGGCACATTAAAAACCGCTGATGCGTTAGGCAGCACAGGAACTGTGTACCTCAATATTCCAAAAGGTGGTATCGGTCGGATCAGTATTAATTTCAACAATCATCTGCGCGAATTTGACGCATCTGAAAAAGATGGGAATGAAGTGTCTACAGGGACACCTGTTCGGGTTATTAAGGTAAATGCAAACATACTTGTAGTGGAAATTATAAAGTAAAAAAGGAGTTGATATGTTCGATTTTTGGATTTTTCCCATCGCCGCCTTCCTTATTCTTGTTGTCTCCACCATCACTTTTCTTGCTTCCCGCTATAAACGTTGTCCCTCGGATAAAATTTTGGTGGTCTACGGTAAAGTTGGGGTAGGGCAGTCAGCCAATTGTATCCATGGCGGTGGTGCTCTAATCTGGCCGTTGATTCAGGATTATGCCTATATCAGCCTGACACCGATGACTATCAGTATTCCCCTGCAAAAAGCCCTTTCATTGCAGAATATCCGTATTAACGTTCCCTCCACTTTCACAGTTGGTATCAGTACTGTCCCTGAGGTTATGACTTCAGCTGCGGAACGTTTACTCCATCTGTCGCAAACTGAGATTGAGGAAATGGCCAAGGAAATCATTTTTGGTCAGTTGCGTCTCACTGTTGCCTCTTTGACCATTGAACAGATTAATCAGGACCGTGAAAGTTTCCTGGAGTCAGTTCGTAAAAATGTATCACCTGAGCTCAATAAGATCGGTCTCTATTTGATTAACGTAAACATTACAGATATCACTGATGAGTCTGGTTATATCGATTCCATCGGTAAAAAAGCTGCCTCCGAGGCCATCAACCAGGCTAAGGTTGACGTTGCAGAACAGGAAAAATTTGGTGCTATTGGCGAGGCTGAAGCAACTAAAGTGAAAGAAATAAGGGTTGCGGAAAATGTAGCTGAGTCAGAAAAAGGCAAGAAAAAAGCTGAGGCAGATCAACGTATTTTTGTCCAGCAGCAGGAGTCTACAGCGACCATTGGTGAGGCTGAGGCTAACCGTGATAAAGAGATAAAAGTCGCTGAGAATGTTGCTGCATCTGCGAAAGGTCAGAAAAAGGCTGAGGCTGATCGACGTATTATAGTTGAACAACAGGAGGCTCAAGCGGTGGCTGGTGAAAACCACGCAAAAGCTGACATTGCCAATGCTGATTCTGAACTGGCTGTAAAGCAGGCTATTGCTCTGCAGAGAGGTGAGGTGGCTCGGCGTGAGGCAGAAGTAGAGATTCAGAAAGCCCAGTATAAAGCCGAACAGGAAAGACTCAATGCAGAAGAGGTAGTACGTCAGGAAATTGATAAAACTAAAGTTGAAATTGCTGCAGAAGCTGAAGCCGAAAAAACCCGTCGTGAGGCCAAGGGGCAGGCCGATGCCATTTTACTTAAATATGAAGCAGAGGCTGAAGGTGTACGCAAGGTTCTTGAAAGTAAGGCTGCTGGTTACCTTAATCTTGTGAAGGGCTGTAATGGAGATGCAAAATCTGCTGCAACTCTCCTGATGACAGAAAAAATTGAACAAATTGTTCAACTTCAAGTAGAAGCAATTCGCAATATTAAAATTGATAAAGTCACGGTTTGGGATTCAGCAGGAAGTGATAAAGACGGTACGTCTACTTCAAAATTTCTTTCCGGCCTGATAAAAAGTTTACCACCACTCCATGATGTAGCTGGCATGGCAGGAATTGATCTTCCTCAATATCTAGGAGAAATTGCTCCTGAAAGTAGCCAAAGTGAAGTTGCCCAGACGAAAACGGGTTCCAGCGAAAATGTTTAAAATTTTTGTCTGACTTTCTTGTGCTTGATGCTTCCCCTGCTTACTAAATAGCGGGGGAGGTATCCGACAACTTTATTATGACTATAACGATGTAAATAGTTGTCTGTTTACAACCAGTCATTAAGTAATAAGCCAAACCCGATACGGTTCACATAGTTATCGTAATCAATCAGGCTTTCTCCATATCCTGAAAAATATTGGATATAAAATTTAAAATTTTCAGTGATCCCAAGACTGAAAGATGCACCCAGTTCTATAGCTCCTCTAGAAAAACCTGACTCTATATTATTGCGTGACATCAAACTCAGTGTGAGGTCACGTAGTTCTAAATTTCCTCCTAAATAATCAGGGAGCACATCAAAGATACAATCAACATTTGGGTTTTCTATCAGGTAGGCCAGGCGAAGTTCTGCATGGCCCATATAGTCACTTATGTCAGGATTATTGTCATCATCAGAATTTTCAGCTACGCGCAGCCATGGTTTAATACTCAATAAGAGTTTTTCCGTTTCAAAAATAAAATTGGCATAGACCCTGTTCCAACTTCTCGATAAAGGGTCACCCTGGCCGTTTGATTGATGGCTGAATCCTGTGCGAAGTTCGGTGAGTCTCAAGCCTAGAATTGGTTTGTCAGGGTAGAACTGCAGCCAGACTTCTGGTTCATGATTGTATTCTCTGAAAGGACTGGAAAATGGTTTATTGTATAACTGCCAAAATGAGCGATTGGTATAGCCGACGTAGAGGTCAAAAGTTGGGAAATCTACATATGGAAAGTCGAAATAGAAGGATTCAAAAACCAGAGATTTAAAACTGATTTGAAATTGTGTTTCATTTTCCTGAAAGTTTACAGAAGAACCACTCTCATGAAAAGTTGTTTCGTCATATCCAATCTCATTATAAGCCCCAATAAGAAAATATGTCGGATTATGAGCTGTCAGGGTAAAAGGTTTTTTTGCGCTCCTCTTGTCGTGTTTAAAGCGCTGGTCTCCTGAGAGTTTTACCTGATTTAAACGAGGTCTTTTTGGGTCGACTGTTTTGATTTTTGTTTGTTTGCTGCATTGTTCGTACACCACTTTCAAGGGTAGACTCAGCTTATCATGATTATTATTTCGGATGTAACCTTCGATACACTCCATGACATCAGCCAGGTCTTTTTGACTTGCTGCATAACTTGTTTGAGGGACATACTGATGGAAAATAAGAATGAAGAGAAATGCTAGAAAGCAGGTGAGTATATTTATTTGTATTATGTTGTGTATAAGACTTCTTACAGGGTTCTTCATGATCTGTTACCAGGAAAATAATGTTTTTTAGAGAGAAAAAAAAATCGATTTTCAGGTGCAGCTGGAACGTCTCGGTAAGAATTTGTAAAATAGAACGAATACTTTGTTAAAGATTTTTCAAATAAATATATAATTACCAAATATTTATTGATTCTTTGCTCTTGCTTGAAAAATATTTTGAATTACTTTGATTATATGGGCCAGTAAGTGAAGGTGCAATTAATAATTATTTGTTGCCAGGTTTATTCCTAAGTCCCCATCTATTTATAGAAAATGAGTAGGGTATACTTGTTTACACCTCAAAAAAATAATGTGATTACCACTAAATATCAGTTAACACCGGGAGACAGATCGGAGTATGCGTTTATCTAGATTTTTCCTAAGCCAAAGGGGACCAAATTTTTTTCGCGTATTATCAGCGAAAATTATTCTGTCTCTCGAGTAATAAAGGAAAAATAAAATAGGTCCTCTCCCTTTTAGTTTCTAATTGAGCTTTGGTGGTAATCACAAAATCTAATAAAACCAATTTGTGAATATGAATAAAACTAAAATAATTGCCACTCTTGGTCCAGCAAGCCAAGCAGAAGAACAGATAATAGAGCTTATTGAAGCTGGAATGGATATCGCCAGGATCAATTTGTCCCATGGTGAACGCAGTAACCACGAAGCCTTGATCAGGGCGGTTGAGAATGCTCGGTCAAAAGTTGGAAGCGGGACCGCTATTCTTCTAGATACTCGTGGTCCGGAAATTAGAGTTGGTAATCTCGAATCTGGTATCAGTCTGGTTGAAGGACAATTTTTAACCTTATGTTGTCAGGAAATTGCTGGAACCTATGAAAGAATAGGCGTCAACTATTGTGGTCTGGCGGAAGATGTTGTTCCTGGGGATAAGATTTTTTTAGATGATGGCAAAATTACCCTTCAAGTGGAAAATGTTACTTTGGAAGGAATCCATACGCGTGTCTTAAATAGCGGTAATCTTTCAAGCAGAAAAAGAGTGAGTCTGCCAGGCATAAAACTCAATTTACCCTCTCTTTCCAGGAAAGATGAAGAAGATATCCGTTTTGGTATTGAGGCAGGAGTTGATTTTATTGCAGCCTCTTTTGTCCGTAGCGCTGATGATGTCTGGGCTGTTCGACGTATCATTGAAGAGATGGACGGGTTCCAGGCTATTATTGCTAAAATAGAGAATCGCCAGGGAATAGACAAACTTGATGAAATCATTGAAGCTGCAGATGGTCTTATGGTGGCAAGAGGTGACCTGGGAGTTGAGGTTGCTGCTGAAGAGGTACCAGTTATCCAGAAACAGATTATCAAAAAGGCTAATCATTATGGGAAACCAGTAATAACTGCGACCCAGATGCTTGAATCAATGATTAGCTCACCATCACCGACCAGGGCAGAGGCAAGTGATATCACCAATGCAATTTTTGACGGCACCGATGCAATAATGCTGTCAGCTGAAACTGCTGTTGGTCAGTATCCTTTGGAGGCTGTCCGTTTTATGGCAAGGTGTGCAGTTATTTCAGAATCATCACTTGATTATGAGGCTATTCTGACTACTGGTCTACAGCGAAACAGAGGAACCATCGCCGATGCTATTTCTTATGCTTCCTGTGCCAGTGCCTCGGATTTAAAAGCAAAGGCCATTCTCACCGCCACTACCTCAGGTTCTACAGCAAGAATGGTAGCCAGATATAGACCTGAGGCACCGATTATTGCTGTTGGCAACAATACGCAGAGCCTGAGAAAACTTCAACTGGTTCGCGGGGTAATCCCTTTGTTTCATTCTCCTGGTATGGGTGTGGATAATCATCTGGATAATGCTCTTATCTCTGCTATTCAGGAAGGTCTGGTAAAAAATGGCGATTTGGTAGTGATTACAGCAGGGTTGCCCTTGATGACAAGTGGAACAACGAATTTTTTAAAAATAGTGACTGTTGCCGATTCCTGCTATATCGGTCAGGGAATTGGTCATACTGCAATCTCAGGAACAATTAGAATCATAAAAAAGAAAGAGGATTGGAAAAATTTACCTGAGGACGTAATCATCGTGGTTCACGAGACTGATCACACCATGCTTGATAAGCTTCTTCTTGTTAAGGGTATTATTGCAGAACAGCCAGGTTTGACCTCCCATGCAGCCATTGTAGGAAGAGAATTGAAAATTCCTGTTGTCTGTGGGGTAAAAGATGCCATGAAAAGTTTTCAAAATGATCAGCTGGTTAATATTGATGCCAACACAGGACAGGTATGTCACGGTCAGAGATCGTAGAAAGATTTGTTCTGATTTCTCAGGTTTTTTTTATCCTGCGTTGCAGGCCGTATTCCAAGAACTGTAAAATTTTTCTGATACCATTGTGCCTGTTACTCGCTTGCTCAGCACAATCGGGTTACGCAGGTTCAAGTGTTGTGACCAATGATCCTGAGAAACAATCGCCACCTTACCTTCCTGTATATCACATACCTTTGCGTGTTCACCTGGCAAAAAGCAGCAAGACTCCGCAGCAATTCATACCAATTTTTACTGAAATTAATCAAATCTGGAGGTCTCAAGCTGGGATTTGTTTTGATATTTACGCGGTAAACCATGATGCACCTCTCAAGGCTGGTCTTGATATGTGGTTTTCACCGTATATTGGAGGTTTCAATGGTTATTGGGATGGAGAATATATCCAGATGACCGATGAACCTGTACTTGGCTGGGCACCAAATCCGGCCAGGTACTCTGCTGCGCGCACAGCTGCCCATGAACTTGGCCATGCTCTTGGCCTATCTCATCGACAAAACTCTGATGACAACCTTATGCGCTCAAAAACCTATGGCTGGCAGCTCAACAAATCTGAGATCACAATCGCGCGGGAGGCCGCTGCTGAGATTGGTCTTAAAAACAATGCAAAAGATACCTGCAAACGACCTCTGATACTGAAAGAGGTACATGACTAGCATGTAATGCCTGGAATCACTCAGTAGCTACAATTCCTACTACTGCCCTTTGGCAGGCCTTCATAAGATTTATAAAAAATGGTAGTGCTGGCTGTACTCATTCCCTGGATAAGGGTTGATGGAAAGCAAATAAATAATTTGCCTATTGAAATGAGAGTCATTCTTGACATAGAATCTATATATAATTCATTAAATCGAGAGTTTCATTTTTATGGTGTGCTCATCATAGAGTGAATTCTAACGCTGAAGCTTCATTGTAGGTTTCAATAGAAATCTACTCCATAAAATTTGCATATCCATTCAAAGGAACACTCTCTGTGATCTTTGTAAGAGTATGAAAAAAAATAAATTTCATAATAGGTTTTCGCTCAGTAAAGTACTTGTTATATTTTTTGTATTCCTTCTTTTTTCTGTCCTGTCAAGTTCCATCACAGCCGCCAAAAAATCTATTTCTACTGACCTGAAAACTGAAAAGGTTGTGCTGCAACTCAAGTGGATTCACCAATTTAATTTTGCTGGATACTATGCTGCTGTCGAGAAAGGTTTTTACAAACAGGCAGGTCTTGAGGTGATAATCAAAGAAGGGCAAGCTGGCATGGATTTCATAGATGAAGTAGTCTCTGGAAGAGCCGCGTATGGGATTGAGATGCCAGAGCTACTCATTGCCCGAAACAGAGGAAAACCTGTTGTTGTTCTCGCAGCTATTTTTCAGCATTCACCCCAGGTACTTCTTACCAGAGCGGATTCTGGCATTCAGTCGCCCCATAACCTGATTGGTAAAAAGGTAATGTGGCGATTTGACAGTGGAGCTGAACTTCGAGCAATGCTTATTAACGAGAATGTGCCTCTTGCACAGATAGAATTTAAAGAGTTGTCATGGAATATCAATGATTTGATTAATGGAAAGGTTGATGCCATGCATGCCTATGTTACTGATCAGCCTTTATCCCTTGAATTAGCAGGGATTGAAAGTACCATGCTTCGCCCGATAAGTTATGGCATAGATTTCTATGGTGATTGCCTCTTTACTTCAAAGCAGGAAATAGCCAAACACCCTGAACGGGTAAAATCATTTCGTGAAGCATCTCTTCGTGGCTGGGCCTATGCCATGGAAAATCCTGAGGAGATAATGGATATAATATTTCAAAAATATAGCAGGAAATCTACACTCCAGTATCTACGAAATGAATATGACCATATGAATAAGTTGATAATGCCAAAGCTGATAGAGATTGGTCATATGAATCCAGGCAGATGGAAACACATTGGTGACACCTTTGTAAAACTCGGTTTGCTTGATCCAAATTATTCTCTGGAAGGTTTTTTATATGATCCAAGCCCCCAAGCTGATTTCACGAAGGTTGTAAGAATAATATGGTTTCTTGGGGTTGCAGTGTTTGCCGCTTTTGTATGTATGATATTTTTATATATTTTTAATCGCAAACTGAGCGGAAAGGTTGCTGAAAGGACGAGACATCTGAGTGCTGAAATTGCAGAAAGAAAAAAAGCTCAAGCCATAATAGAGCTTGACGAAGAAAGGCTAGAGGCCCTTTTGGCACTTCATGACAAAAGAACATTGAGCGAAGGGGATCTCTTGGATTATGCCCTTGAAGAGGCCGTGCGTTTGACTGCCAGTAAATGCGGTTATATGCATTTTATAGATGATGATGAGAAAACGATTTCTCTCAATGCCTGGTCAAAAGAGACCCTCAAGATTTGTAAAGCAGAAAAAACACCCCATTACCCCATTGAACAAGCAGGAATTTGGGCTGACTGTGTAAGAAAGAGAAAAGCTGTTGTCCATAATGACTATCCAAATCATCCTGATAAAAAAGGATATCCAGAGGGGCATTTTCCTGTTCTGCGTCACATGAGTATCCCTATTTTTGATTCGGATAAGCTCATTGCTATAATTGGTGTTGGAAATAAGGAGGATCCTTATAATGAATCCGACCAGCGGCAACTGCAATTATTTTTCACCAGTACCTGGGATATCATTAAGAAAAAAAGACTTGAAGAAGAAAAAAAGAAGATAAATAAAACACTGCAACATACCCAGAAGTTGGAGGCAATTGGCACCCTGGCCGGCGGTATTGCCCATGATTTTAATAATATTTTAAGTGCTATTCTTGGCTACACAGAATTAGCCAGGCTCGAAGCACCAGATGGCACTCTTTATGCCAAGGATCTTGAGAAAGTACTTAAAGCTGGAAACCGCGCAAAAGACCTGGTCAAACAGATTCTTTCATTCAGCAGACAGGCTTCAACAGAAAGAATACCGCTCCACCTTCAATCTCTTGTCAAAGAAGCCATGCAAATGTTGCGAGCCTCAATTCCTTCGACAACAACAATAAAGGAATCAATTGATTCATCGTGTGGGGTTGTACTTGCTGACCCTACCCAGGTACACCAGATACTCATGAACCTCTGCACAAATGCAGACCATGCCATGGAAAAAGATGGTGGTATCTTAAAAGTTGAGTTGCAAAACGTTTATTTGGGTGACCAGGAAAACTTGCGACTTTTAAAACCAGTCGAAGCAGGTGAATATGTTGAGCTCATCGTCTCTGATAGTGGTTGTGGTATTGCTCCTGATATTTTGGAAAAAATATTTGATCCATTTTTCACCACCAAAGAACCTGGCAAAGGAACAGGGATGGGCTTATCCATTATCCATGGAATAATCTCTGAATATGGCGGTGCTATTACAGTAGAGAGTGAACTGGGCAAAGGAACGACCTTCCATTTGTATTTTCCAAAAGTTGATGAGCAGGAATCTTCACCGGGTCAAGAAATAGATCTAGAACCAAGTGGTAAAGAGAGAATACTCTTTATAGACGATGAAGAGTTGTTGCTTGATATGGGAAAAAATCTTCTGAAAAGTCTAGGTTACAGGGTAACGGTTCGAAAAAGTAGCCTTGAAGCTTTAACAACCTTCCAGAACAGTCCAGAAAGCTTTGATATTGTTATTACTGATCAAACCATGCCAGGAATGACTGGATCAGATTTGGCTCGACGAATGCTTCAGATAAGACCTGACATTCCAATCATTCTTTGTACAGGTTTCAGCAATATTATCGATGAGCAATCTGCTAAAAAAATGGGTATCAGAGAGTTTGTCTTAAAGCCAATTGACTTTGCCTCAATTGCGAAACTGATACAAAAAGTTTTGGATGGCAATAACTGATTGGAATTATGGAGTTATTTGCAGAAAATGACCCTTATTACAGGCTAGCGAAAAGATAAACCTTAAAATATCGGGTAATTTATTTAGTCTAAAAAACGAAAAGCCGCTTACTGGATCTTGAGCTGTCCAGAGGCGGCTTTTGTTTTTCAAGATTTATACAAAGTGTTTTCTCATGGATCACACTGATTGATTTTTTGAATATTAATAGCACTTATTTTCAATTCTGGAGTACCTGACACCGGATCCATAGCGGTATTGGTCAATTGGTTGGTGGGACTTTCGGCGAAATGGAAAGTCATGAAAAGCACACCTTCAGGAGACCGCTCGGTTATCCTGGCTTTTGCCGTTACCTCACCTCTTCGTGAGTAAATGGCAAGTAATTGGCCATCCTCGATATCGAGTTTTTTTGCATCTATTGGATTAATCTCAGCAAACTCCTCATCCTGGATTGATTTAAGAACATCACATCTCCTGGTCATGGAGCCTGTATGGTAGTGGTACAGGTTGCGCCCTGTGGAGAGAATAAATGGATATTGTTCATCTGCTGTTTCAGCGGCAAGCTTATAAGCCAGTTTGGAGAACAGACCTTTTCCACGAGGGAAAGACTGAGCGTGGAGGTAAACGGTGCCTGGATGTTCCTGATCTGGACAAGGCCATTGAAGACCTCCCTGTTCCAAACGCTTGTAGTTAATACCACCGTAGCTTGGAGTCAGGCTGGCAATTTCATCCATGATCTCTGCAGGGTTCTGGTAATTAAAGCCCTGTTCATCCATCGCTTGGGCTAAACTGCAAAGGATCTGCCAATCTGCACGGGCATTTCCAACCGGAGAAACGGCCTGACGGATTCTTTGTACCCGACGCTCTGTATTTGAAAAAGTCCCATCCTTTTCAAAGCTGCAGGCTGCGGGGAGAACCACATGGGCAAGCTGAGCTGTTTCGGTCAGGAAAATATCCTGTACAATCAACAAGTCAAGTTTCTTCAGTGATTTTTCAACATGCTGGGCATCGGGGTCACTAAGTACTGGATTCTCACCAATAACATACATTGCCCGTAATTCTCCCTGATCAACTTTCTCAAACATATAAGAAAGTTTCAGGCCTGGCTTACCAGGCAGGGTACAGTCCCATTTTTTTTCAAATTTTTCCCGAACAACTGGATCATCCACACCCTGGTAGCCTGTAAAATACATAGGCAAACCACCCATGTCACAGGAACCTTGAACATTGTTCTGGCCACGTAGGGGATTGACACCTGTAGAAGGTTTACCGATGTTACCAGTGAGCATGGCAAGGTTGGCAATGGCCAGGACATTATCAGTTCCCTTTGAATGCTGCGTAATCCCCATTGCATACAGGATTGTGCCTGGAGTTTCCTTGGCAAAAATTCGGGCAGCCTCTTTGATATCATCTGGCTTAACGCCTGTAAGTTCTGATACAGTATCAAGATCAAAATCATCCAGTGAGTTTTTGAAATCATCAAAACCCTCACAGCGCTCAGCGATAAAATCCTTATCAAACAGGTCTTCCTCGATGATAACTCGAGCCATACCCATCAACAAAGGAACATCTGTACCTGGGTTAAGTCGCAGCCAACGATGGGCGAGAGCACACAGGGCAACTTCTCTTGGATCAATGACAATAAGTTTACCGCCATTTTCAACTGCTCGTTTTACCTGGTGAAAGATGATCGGATGGTTTTCCGCAGTATTTGTTCCTATGGCGAGAATAGTTTGTGCATCACCAATTTCACCAATTGAATTGGTCATTGCGCCGCTTCCGAAGCTTGCCAGCAGACCGCTGACAGATGGAGAGTGTCAGAGGCGGGCACAGTGATCGATGTTGTTGGTCTGCATAACCTTTCTGGTAAATTTCTGCAGAAGGTAATTTTCCTCATTGGTTACCCTTGCAGATGCCAGTGAGGCAAAAGAATCACCTTTGTACTGTGGCAGTTTTTTAGCGATAAAATCCAGTGCCTCATCCCAGGATACAGTTCTAAAAGCCTCCTGGTTGTCATCTCGAATGAGCGGTTGTCTCAGGCGATCTTTCTTGGTCTGGAAATCAAAGCCGTATCGGCCTTTTACGCATAATTCACCATGGTTGGCAGCACCGCTCTTGTCTCCCTTTACTTCAAAAATAGAGTTATATTTTGTATGTAGCTCAATGCTGCAGCCTGTACCACAATAGGTGCAGACACTTCTAACCTTCCGCGCCTCATCAGGAAGTAAGGGCAGGGTGAGGTGATTCTTGGTAATGGTTCCAGTTGGACAGCCGTTTGCACAGGCTCCGCAGGAGACGCATTTGTCATTGATTATTACTTTTTTATCAAGTACCTGACCGTCTTCTTCTCTGTAGCTGACAGTGATAGCATCATATTCACAGCTCCGTTCACACCTGTGACAAAGGACACACTTGTTAGGGTCAATACGAAGAGAGTTATGGTCTCGGTTTTCTTCAGCCTGCATACGGTCTGCTGCAACCTTGGCTAAGACCTTATGGTCACGTGATAAAGGGCGTAGTTCGCACTTAGCAAGACCGGTACAGCCGCATTGGAGACAACGTTTGGCCTCTTTGATGGCCATTTCTTTGGAAAAGCCCGTGTCAACCTGGTCAAAATCATGAACTCGCCTCTCCGGTGGACGGGATGGCATTACCTCACGTAAGCCAATATCCCAGCCATTGAAGTTTGTCATGTCCACTTCTTCAAACTATTTGCCTTTGGTATAATTAAGGCGGCCATCAGCAGGTTTTTCAATTGGCTTGCCTGTTAAGTTTTGATGGATGGCAAAGGCAGCTCTTCGTCCTGCATCTACGACCTGGATAACACTTCTGGCACCGCTTGCAGCTTCACCTCCGGCAAAAATATTGTCGATATTGGTTGCCATGGTGGAAATGTTTGATTTAATGGTCTTACTTGGAGATAGAGTTAATTGGGTTTCAATATCACCATATTTTACAAACTCTCCTGTTCCTTCCTGACCAAGGCCATTTATGACAGTAGCTCCTTTCCAGATAAGCAGCGAATCTTCCATTGGCACAGGAACACGACGCCCCCTTTTGTCAGGTTCACTCAAAATGGTTCTGGCAATTTCCATACGCAGGCTACCATCATCTTTTTTAAGGCTAAGAGGCTGTGCCATCATGAAAAACTGAATACCTTCTTTTTCTGCCTCCCTGATATCTCTCTGGGATGCTGACATCTCAACCTTGGCTCGAGGAAAAATAATGGTAACGTCACGGGCACCAAGTCGACGGGCACTACGGGCAACCTCGATAGCTACTTTGGTTCCTCCTACTATCATGACTTTATCGCCAACATTTTCCTTTTTATCAGAGCTGAGGCGGCGTAAAAAGGCAAGGCCATCCTGAACTAAGTGGCTGCCAGGAAATTCCTGGGCTTTCTGATGGGCTATTCCAGTTGCAATGAATATGGACTCAAAGCCTTTTTCCTGTAACCTCGCCAGGTTGAAATCGCGGCCCCATTGCTTTCCAGTACGAACATGGAGTCCCATATTGATGATGGAGTCGATCTCCATATCAAGTTCTTCATGGGGCATTTTGAAATTAGGAATACTATAGCGGGCCATCCCGCCAAGACGATTTTCAGACTCGTAAATGGTGACATCATGTCCTTGTTTGCGTAGATAATATGCACAGGAAAGGCCTGCTGGACCGCCACCAATGACTGCAACCTTGTGGCCGGTTGCTGGAGCAATCTCTTCTTTGAAATCTCCATTTCGATACGATTGATCAAAGGCAAACCGTTTCAGGTTGTTTATGGCGATAGGTTCATCCAACAGTACTCTGCGGCAGCGAGATTCGCAAAAACGGGGACATACCCTGCAGACGATTCCTGGTAGGGGGTTTTGCTCTTTTATAAGACGAAGGGCAGCTTCAAATTCCCCCTTGGCGATCAGATTGATATAGCCCTGAACATTAATACCGCCAGGGCAGGTAAGATTGCATGGAGCCTTGCAGTCTCCATAATGATGACCTGATAATTCTACCAGTCGTTTTTTACGATGGGCGGTTAATTCTTTATTGTTGACCGTAATGTCCATGCCATCTTCTATATCTGTACGGCATGCTCTTTTTCTTTTGCCGTCAACTTCTACCAAACATATAAGGCAGGGACGCGGAGAATCTTTCTTGCCAGGCAAATGGCAGAGATGGGGAATTTCGATATTGTTCTGCCTGGCTGCTTCCATGATTGAAATGCCGACAGGGGCTGAGATCTGTTGCCCGTCTATGGTGACGGTTACAGCCTTGGTTTGAGATTGTGGTGCTCCCATTCTTGAATACTCCTAATAATATTTCGACAATAAAATAACTGTGCATAATTGTTTTTGACCAAGGTTTCCAGGTGTGTTTCTCAATTTTCTGGAATAGCTTCGCATGGTGATTAATGCATAAAATGCCCGATATGCAGCATGTCTGACTGAGGAAGCTTGTCGTCTTTTCGTGAAACCTCGTTCAGTGGTCTGTACAGAGGGCTTGGTCAGCAGAGTTTTTGAGACCGCTGATGAAAATAACTCAGGTCTTTACCTGCATTTTGTTCTCAAGGTTTTATTGAATTTCAATAAAACCGTACTCCATTTAATTATAGTCTGATTCCTGCCACTGGGAACATTATCAAAGGTGTGGGTCGCTGCATAGGTTCCAGGCAAAATGGTCGTTTGGCATGGGTCAATCTTATGCGGACAGGGAATACTGTTCTTATTGGGCAAATTGGGCATTAAATATAATAAAATTTATCTATTTTTTCAAGTATATGATTGCTTGATATATAACTATCCGGTTTGCTGATAAAAATAATCTATTATGGTCATCTGACTTGAAGCAGGTTTAAGGGGATTTAATGATTGTGCTTTCATTATTGGCATTTGAACAGCGATGACCAACGCGAGAAGATTGCCAATGCTCTAGAACTACAACATCAGAGAGTGATCTTAAGAGTTGTCTTGCATATCATGGGAAAAAACATATAAGCAAGAACAATTAATGCGATGGGTAAGATTATTTTGTTAATACTTTTCATGCCAGGTCTTTGCTTATTATTTAACTGTTTGGATGCATGAGACACATAATTTTTGTTTTTTTTTAAAGAAATAAATGTCAGAGAGACAAGGTATAAGCCGATAGAATCAGATTTCATATCATCTGGAACTTTTATTTCAATGATTATATGCGTTTTACAGGGTATTTTATCCTGAAAATATTAACAGGGATACTTGAAACTGTCTTTGGAAAACATTGTCCTGGAGCGATTTTTTAGTAAAAAATATATTGGTTTTCCATGGGTCTGTCAACTTTACAGGCTAGATTTTTATGTATCTCTCCTGTTGATTGAAACCTCGACTCATTCTTGTATATTTATAAAAATTACGTTGAAATATTGGCTTGAGGTAGGTTTTTAGAGATTCGTTTACCTATAATTAAATTGGATAGTATGAAAATTTTGGATTATGTATTGAAATTAAACTTAAAATATAAATTACTATACTCAAAAAGGCAAAATGAAACTCCTGATATTATTTCTGGTTATTGGAGGAGGAGTGTTGGCTGGCAAAGTTTTTTTTGCGAAATTAAAACAGAGAAAACGCCGGAGCCTGCTGGAACGTCCATTTCCTGAAAAATGGTCTGCGATTCTTCAAAAAAATCTGCCACCGTACATACATTTACCGCTACATCTTCGACAGCAGCTTCAAGACTATATCAGGATTTTTGTCTCAGAAAAGTCATTTGAAGGATGCGGTGGGCTTGTTTTGGATGATGACATAAAGGTAACAATTGCTGCTCAGGCTTGTATGCTTTTGCTCAATAGAAAAAGTGACTGTTACCCAAAACTCTATTCTGTTTTGGTATATCCCAGTACATATGTTGCTGGCACTAGAAGCAGTATCATTAATATGCCAGAAAGTTCTTCAGTCAGGTTGGGCGAATCGTGGAATCATGGAGCAGTTGTACTGGCCTGGGATAGTGTCTTACATGGGGCTGTTAATTTTCGTGACGGCCATAATGTAGCGATGCATGAATTTGCCCATCAACTCGATCAGGAAGATGGCCGGGCTGATGGTGTCCCCATCCATGCAGTGCGCTCTGCCTACTCGACCTGGTCACAGGTTTTTTCGAAAGAATATGAGTTGCTGCAGTATAAATCAAAAAAAGGGAAGAAAAGCGTTATGCACAAATACGGGGCTACCAATCCGGCCGAATTTTTTGCCGTGGCAACTGAAACCTTTTTTGAAAAACCGATTCAATTAAAGAAAAAACATCCTGCCCTCTATCATGAATTACAGACATTTTATAATGTAGACCCTGCCATGTGGATCGGGTAATTAGTTGTTTATACTTTAAAAATAAAATTCAGTGATTTATGGAAATTTGGAAAGACAGTGAATTTTTAGAAAGCACGGCAAGACTTGTGGCTGCCCAGACCCAAGCCAGATTACAGGTAGTTGAAATTCCATTCCAGCAGGATGTTGCCTTAATGGAAGTTGATCACGGGGAAATGTTAATCACAGTCTTGAAAGGAGAGGGTACGATACGATCCAGAGAGGATGAGAATTCTCTCAAAGCAGGTGATCAAGTCTATTTACTTACAAATGATGCCTTTGGCTTGACTTCAGCTGGGGCTGATACTTCATTTGTTGTCCAAATATATTGGGATCCAGATAGTATCGAATTGTAAGCCAGTTACGAGCCTTCTTTTATCTGAGATCGAGTTTCAAACCATAATTTTTTTCTTTACCCTGAATAATAGAGAAAAGGTTACATTTATAAATAAAAGAAATCCTTAAATTGCATCGTGACCGTCTTTTATATACAATTGACGATATGCGGATATTTTTTTGGTCACGATCTTTCATTAACTCTTTGAACTCTTGCCTTAAATAATATTTCGCCAACGAAGTGAAAATCAAGGAACTCTTCAAGCAATATGTCTGAATCCTACGGTGAAATTCTCAGTTTGCTGCTCAGGCAAAATCTATTGACTGAAAAACAAGTCAAATACGCCATCCGTGTCAAGTCCAAACTCAAAAGCAACAAAATTATTCTTGATATCATCAAGGAGCTGGGCTACCTCACTGATGAAATTATTCACGATACCATCAGAAATAATCTTCTTTCTCTCAGGATAGGAGATATGCTGGTAGAGCTTGGTTTGATCTCAAAGAAGGACTTATCCACGGCTCTTAGTCTGCAAAAGAAGACTAAGCCATGGCTCAAGCTTGGTGAAGTCCTTCTCCAACATACCTTTATTGATGAAAGGAAATTAATAAATGTTCTCTCGCTCCAACTTGGTTTTGATGTTGTAGATCCAGAATTCCTGGAAATTGATGATGAAGTTTTCAAAAAAGTTCCTTTTGACCTGTATGAATCCTTTTCGTTTATACCTATTCGTATGGAACAGGAAAAAATACTTGTAGCATTCACCGACCCTTTGGATACGGATACCATCAAGCAGCTTCATGAAATTTTTGAAGTTGAAGTCGCAGGGGCAATTGCTACTAAACAGTCCATTCGTTCTGCAATTATTAATCTTCTCCCAAAAAGTTTTAAGAAACAGCTTGGTACTGCTTCAGTCTCAGACCTGTCAGTTGTAGATCTTGTCAATGAGGTTATCACCGAGGCAATTGATGCCAATAATGTCAGTGCCATCCATATAGAACCACTTTCTGACCGTATACGTATACGGTATAGAGCTGACGGCGTGTTGGTTCCTCATAAAAACTACCCCATCGATAAGCTTCCTGCCTTAAATAGCAGAATCAAAGTCCTCTGTCAGGCAGATGTTGCTGATAAAAGAAGGCATCAGGACGGACGCATTCTTTTTACCCATGGCAAGGTTGAAATGGACCTGAGGGTTTCCTTTTATGTTACTGTCTTTGGGGAAAAAGTTGTACTTCGTCTTTTGAACAGGCAAAATGAATTGCTACAGCTTCATGATATTGGTATGCCACGCAGGATTCTTAAGTTGTTTCAGGATGATGCTCTTGATCGACCAAGTGGTGTTATCATCATTACTGGTCCTACAGGATCTGGTAAGACAACAACGGTTTACAGCTGTATTGATTATTTGAATACCATAGAGACCAGCATTATCACAGCTGAAGATCCTGTTGAATATGTGATTGAAGGAATCAGCCAATGTTCGATTGATCCAAAAATTAATCTGACCTATGAAGAAACCTTGCATCATATTGTCCGGCAGGATCCCGATATTGTTGTAATAGGTAAATTGCTTGATACATTTTCTGCTAATGTTGCCGTACAAGCAGCCATGACAGGGCATAAAGTGTTAACAACGTTTCATACCGAGGACAGCATAGGTGGACTCCAGCGTCTCTTGAAC
>CAMYOP010000008.1 GCA_947260045.1 uncultured Desulfobulbaceae bacterium | reverse complement strand
GCAATTCTTAAAAAAAGTAAGGATACCTTAAACAGTATTCTGGTGACAGCACCCGTGGGAATCGGTTTAGTTCATAACCGGGTGTTTTCCTGGGTCAGTGAAAGAATCGCTGAAATGACAGGATATACTGTTGACGAGCTCATTGGTAAAAGTGCCCGCCTACTTTATCCCTCTGAAGATGAGTTCCGCCGCGTAGGCAGAGTGAAATATGGCCAGTTGGAAAAGGTTCAAGTAGGCGAAATAATCACTGTCTGGCAAAAGAAAACTGGTGAACATATCAATGTCCATCTACGCTCGTCTCCCATTGACCGATTAGATATAACGAAGGGCGTTACCTTTTCAGCTCTTGATATTACTAGAAAAATTAAAAATGAAGAAAATGTCAGGAGCTTGGAACGACAAGTTCAGCAGGCAAGAAATATAGAGAGTCTTGGAGTCTTGGCCGGAGGAATTGCACATGATTTTAACAATATACTCATGGCTGTACTGGGAAATCTCAGCCTGATAAGTCATTTACTTGATCCCTCAAGCAAAGAATATCTTCTGGTAGGTGAGGCAGAGAAAGCTTCTCTCCGAGCCAAAGATCTCACCCAGCAACTTCTTACCTTTTCCAAAGGTGGAGTGCCAATAAAAGAAACATCCTCCATGGAAGCAGTCATTGTTGATTCTGCTGATTTCATCTTAAGAGGAAGTAATGTCGCCTGTAAATATGATATTCCCAAGGGAATTTGGCTGGTGGATATTGATAGGGGGCAGATGAGCCAGGTGATTCAAAACATAATCTTAAATGCAAAAAATGCTATGCCCGAAGGAGGGGTTGTTGCTGTCCGTTGCCGGAATGTAGAAAACATTCAGGATGAAAAAGTTCCTCTGCCAAAAAATAATAAATACATTAAAATTACAATCCATGATCAGGGCGTAGGAGTCCCCGCAAGTATTATCGATAAAATATTTGAACCATATTTTACAACCAAGCAGGAAGGAAGTGGTCTTGGTCTTGCTATTACTTTCTCCATCATTTCCAGGCATCAAGGTCATATAGTCGCCCAATCAGAAGTAGGAGCTGGTACCTCTTTTTCTATTTACCTGCCAGCCTCCATGCAAAATACACTCGATATTTCTCAAAAAACAATTCCTGAAAAAAGTCGTAATCTACGGATATTGGTCATGGATGATGATGAGTTGGTACGGGATGTCTGTGAAGCCATGCTGACCAACCTTGGTCACGAGGTCTTACTTGCTGTCGATGGTCATGAAGCAATAGAACTCTATAAAAACACAGATAAATATATTGATCTGCTGATCATGGATTTGACTATTCCTGGCGGTATGGGCGGAAAAGAAGCTGTGCAGGAGATTTTGAAGCTTGATTCTGAGGCGAAGGTTATTGTTTCAAGTGGATATTCTAATGACCCTATAATGGCAAAGTATAAAGACTATGGTTTTAGCGCAGCTATTATAAAACCCTATCAGATTGAGGATATATCCATGGTCATTTCAGAGTTGTTCGTATAGGGAAAGATTGTTTGAGTCATGAAGCTAAAAGATGCGCTACATGATTATTTATCGCCACAAGAACGAGCGCTTCTCGTAGGATCATTTGATGTAGTCGGCGATATAGCAATCATAATAATCCCACCAGAGCTTGAAGAAAAAGAGACTATTATTGGAGAGACCCTTCTGGGCATGCTTAAAAACATTCAGGTGGTTGCCAAACGTGATGGCAATGTCAGTGGAGAATTCAGGACTACTTCATTAAAAATTATTGCTGGAGAAAAGAGAAAGGAAACCTTGCATAGGGAATCTGGTGTTATTTTCCAACTTAACCCTGAAAAGACTTATTTCTCGGTAAGAAGCAGTAATGAGAGGTTGCGAGTATCGAGGCTGGTGAAGTACGGTGAGGAAATACTTGTAATGTTTTCAGGTGTTGGGGCTTTTCCTCTGGTTATCTCTAACAATAGTGAGGCAGCCGAAATTGTGGGCATAGAAAAAAATCATGATGCTCATTTATATGCCCAGGAGAGTTATAAGCTAAACAAAAAGGTAAAAAATGTCAGGCTAATACATGGTGACGTGATAGACATTTTGCCAGCGCTCAAAAGAAAGTTCGACAGAATATTAATGCCGTTACCGGGAACGGCAGAGAATTTCTTGGACATTGCGCTTTCTTCTCTAAAGGCAAATGGAGTCCTTCATTTTTATGATTTTCAAATAAAAGAAAACTTTGAGAATTCTACGCAAAAAGTGATAAATGCTTGCTTTGTAAACAAACGACAAAGTACTCATTCAACAGTTACAGTCTGTGGTCACTGCAGTCCTAAAAAATATCGTATTTGTGTTGATGCACAGGTGGTGTAATCCTGCTACGGCATGCATCTGCTACACAATATCAATATTCTCTTCTCTCACTTCCCCATTCTCAATTTTAAATGATTTTATGATAGTTTCAGGCATGTTGAAGGAAACTATCAAATAGCTGATATCTGAGTCATAAGCAAGGAGGATATCTTCAGGAGATGGCCAGGCTGGTGAAATGGGATGACTGTGATATATTGCGCAGAGTGTAAGTTTACTTGCCCGTGCATCTTTATCAGCAGCTAATTGTTCAAGAGGATCCACGGAATAGTGATTTGGTGCAGGTTCAATGTTTGTTAATTCGTAATGTTTTTTTATCACACCTCCACTCTCAGCAAGTAGACCGCATGCCTCATTTGGTAATTCTTTTTGACCATGGGATATTATCTGATTTAATATTGATTGAGAAATTTTCATGTTTAATAACAGTTGTTTGCTAAGATTTTGGGGTGTTCGGTAAATATCTGTTAAGGGTAAAGTGAGTTACAGGTTGAATAATGAGATTTCGTTTAAACTTTTTGTTTGGATTGCAATTGATGATACACGGTAACTAACATATTGAAACAATTTGTTGCATATCCCAAGAATATCCAAATTTCATGAATTATTAATATTATTATATAGAAAAACTATGCTTGAAGAACGCAGGAAATTAGAACGTTTCAGAGTGAATGAAATTATTTCTACAGTTTCTGACAGTCGATTCACCTACGATGCCCAGTGGATGATATTTCCTATCAGGGATTTAAAATAAACCAGCTACCCGTTGATTTTGACACTGGTCCCAAAAATTGTATTTCCTTAGTACATGGCCCTAGCCTTAACGTGAAGAATTCAATTCAGGCATGTTGGGTCCTTTTTAATTCTGACAAAAAACACAAACAAGCGGGCTTCAAAATTACCGCCCCTCCCAGTCATTGGCATGAATATATAACTCTTTTAAGGCAAGGGATAAAAGATTTGTAAGAGCCATCTAGTCCATCTAATTTTTTTTGCCCTTTGAAAACTTAGAGAAAAGGTCATTTCATATAAAAAGTTTTAATTCACTTTAAAGTGTGCCAACTCGTCCAGCAAATTTTGAGATAATTTATTGAGATCATAAACCATTGCTTCCACATTATTCATGAGGGATGAGGTGTGGGCACAAATCTTTGTTATGTTCTGGAGGTTCTCTTCCATTTTGGGAAACATAATGCTTTGCTCTTCGGTTGCATTGGCAATAGTTGTTGTCTGAAAAAGGAGTGTTTCGGTGGAAGATGTAATGGAGTTCAAACGCTTACTGACTTCAAAACATTTTTCCTGATCCTCGTTTACCTTTTCACCGCAGAGTGCAATTTCTTTCAAGGTAGGAATAATTTTGTCCCTGACTCCATCAATTATTTCAGAGACCCCTTTGGTTGAAGCAGAGGTTTTTTTCGCCAACTGTTTGACTTCTTCAGCAACCACAGAAAAACCTCTACCATGCTCACCAGCTCTGGCGGCTTCAATGGTAGCGTTTAAGGCAAGCAGGTTTGTTTGGTCAGCAATTTCGTTAATAATCGTAATGATTGAGCCAATTTTGTCAGAATCCGCTTTTAAGCCTTGAATGCTGGCAATGGATTTTTGTAATGAAGTGTTGATTTCTTCTGTTAATTGAGTCATTTCGCCAATTGTATTTTCTCCTACCCTGACATAGTCAGAAACTTCTTTGGTTTGAGCCTCTGTTTTGACAATATTTTGGGCAATTTCATTGGAAGATTTGGTTATTTCGTCTGTGGCAACAGAGACATCTACAGTACGTTGATTCTGATCTTTCAATGAATCAGCAGTTTCCTTGGATGTCTGGCCAAGTTTACCTGCATTTTCTGCAAGCAGCCCGCTGAGCGATTTTATACCAAGAACAGATCTTTGAAAGTTTTGAATCAGATTATTGGTTCCCTCAATCAGGCTTCTTAATTCACCATCAGTATCATCAGGGTCGATAACTACGGTTAAATTGTTTTGTGACGCTCGGTGTAGTCCATCTGTAAAACGTGTTAGCGGTAAAACAACCTTTTTGTTGACTGAAAGACCAACATAAACGCCAAATGCTACTGCTGCCAAGCAGACAAAAAGCACAGCGATTCTTATAATTATGGCTTGGGAAACCGAAGACTTGGCAGATGTAACAGCATCCTGAATAAGGGGCACGGTTTTTTGTAGTTTTACC
The DNA here is from genome assembly GCA_947260045.1 of uncultured Desulfobulbaceae bacterium. Lineage (GTDB taxonomy): Bacteria > Desulfobacterota > Desulfobulbia > Desulfobulbales > Desulfobulbaceae > CAMYOP01. Next base: position 16,072 of record CAMYOP010000008.1, on the reverse strand, counting down.
ATTGCACCTGTTGCATCTTTTATTGCTTCAGGCATGGATTGCATCGCTTCAGATATGCCAGCAATAGCCAGGGAAAGCTGGTCCGTCATGTTTCCTATGTTTTTACTGGATTCCTTGGTCAGGCCAACAGAGGACTCAATAATTTGTACGGAAACTTTATTAGCATTGACTGCTTCCTCTGTCGTTTTTTCTGATTTTGAGACCGTTGCAAGGGTGTCATTTATGTGTGAATCAGCAATAGAATTACTGAGCTTGAGGAGTTCATCTGTTGCACTGATGATAGCGGTGCCAAATTTCACCAGAGGCTTTTTCAATTCGCTAATTTGGGTCGTACTTGAAGTCTCCCCTAGTTGTTTCATATAATAGCGAAAACGTTTCAGATTGTGTTTTATTTTTTCCAGTATTTCTGAAGCTTGGCCTTCTTGTATGTGATCCTGTAGAGTGTGTTTTGCAAATAATTCGCTTATTATTTCTAAATCTTCATAGATGGATTTGATATCTTCAAGGGGTTCATCAACCGTAGGTGAAAATTCATTGAGGTAGTTGAAAAAACCTATATAAATGCGCAGTATTTTTTTGTTAATGCGTTCAGCAGTTGTGGTTAAAGTTTTGATATCTATAGATAAAATGTTTATTTCGTTGATGAGTAGTGTGGAGTTATTCTTGATAGAACCAAGGTGTTTGGTTTGCTTACTTGAAGTCTTTTGGATTGCTTCAAGTTCTATACCGATTTTTTCTGTATCTTTTTTGCTTGCTTCAAGGCTCTGTTGCATATTTTGTAAAATTGCAAACTGTTCTTGAGTTTCCTTCAGAGTCTCCATCATTCTTTCAAGACTGCTGATCTCAAGAATTGATTCTTTCAGGTTTGTGTCCAGTTTGACCATCCCGTTATTAATATGACGAACACTCCCCATCATTCCGCTTACACCAAGAAAAGAAACAAGACCGAGCAGAAGCAGCAATCCAACAAGTACGGCGGTCCCAATGTTGATTTTATAGGCGATACTCGATTTATTCATTGGTGAAATTTTTCCTTAAATGCATCGTAATATCAGCAGAATATGGTCTTCTTTAACATGCCGACTATTCCAGTGCTGGAGCATGAAATAGTCGGCAAGAAATTGTTTACGTCTATTTATCAAAGACAATGTCGATGGTCTGAGAGGTTGCATGAAAATGATCACCAACACGGTCAAAAACAGCCATATCCATTTTGACGCCTGCTTCAGGGACAAAGACAGCATCGGTTGCAGCATGACCTGTGTCAAGTTTTCTGCCAATTTCTACCGTCCACATGTCATTGTTCCAAGCCCCTTTGGCTTTAACGTCAAGTCCATCTTGATTTTCAGGTTTTTTGGGAACATATTTAGGAACTAAGTCGCCTTGATGGGTGAATGGATCAATATCGTTTGATTCATATGGAGATTTTCCACCATCAGTAACTCTGACCAAATATACTTCCTTTCCTTCGAGGGAATAGTGGGTTGAAAATTTTCCCTTGAGCTCATTTGGAGAATAAATATGGTGTTTGTCATGGATATACTCTCCATTATTAGTTCGAGCTGCCTTCCATTGCCAAACATCCACTACAGAATCTACAGCAGCAAGCATGTTTGACTGGAAATCACCGGAAATTGGAAAGCGAAAAGAGAGTCGGTCTTCACGTTCTTTGCCCGCTTCGTACTCTTCATTTTCCTTGTTCCATTTCCAAGGTTTATGGTGATTGTCTTTTGTTTTGTCGTGCCAGGTCGCTAAAAAGAAAATGTCTGTGTCTGTATAGATTGCTTTAAGAGTTACTTTTTGGATTTGGGTGTGTTTATCTTTGGTCCAGTTCTTGGAATACTTTCCTTTTTGCTTTTCTTTGTTAACTGTAATCAATGCACTGGATATTGGTTTTACTGCTACATCTAAAGGTTTTGCACCGTCCCATATACTTTCAGCACTGCCATCAAGAACAGGTGGTGAAGAAACTTTTTTTGCATACAAGGTATCTGCAAAGCCACTGGTGCCTAAACCGAGAATGAGAGTTGAAGCAAGAATGATTGGAAAAGATTTCATGTTAAATCTCCTTAAATTTTAGGATTTTGTTTGTCTTTTTTATCTAGTTATAACTCCTTATAATGATTATTTGTGTCCATGTAAAAAGTGTGCCACATAAATTCTCCAGAGTCAAATTAGCTCAAAATTAATAATAGGAGCCATTTGCCTGCAATCAGGTCAGTGATTCAAATGGTTTTGTGATAACAAACTCTTGGCTTCTTCTATTAGACATTGACTGATAAAAATTTAAGAGTAGGTTTTCCTTCTGGAAGCTGAATTAGGTGAACAGAATTAATACAGGACAAGTGGAAAAAATTTTGGGGGTAGCATGAAGTTCAATTCTTTTCTTTCAAAACACTATATTCGTCAGGAAATTTTTTTTTAAGGTTTAAAGGTGATACTCTTTGCTGTTTTTTTTTCACTTTTTGAGAATGGTTCAGGAAAAAAAAGAATACTCCCAATAGCATTAAAGAAGATGCTCTTGGGAGTTCTTATGATTTGTGACAAGTGGTTTCCTGTATGGGCTAGTCGAATTGACCCTCTATAATTAATGCTGGTTTAATAAGAAATGTGACCACAAGCATTCCAAGGGCTAGTACTCCAACTGTTACACCAATTTCAGTCATGGTTGGTGCGTAATCTACAATTTCTCCTAGTGGTGAAGGGATAAAGCCAGGAACGATCAGGCCAACTCCCTTTTCTATCCATATACCAAAGAAGAGAAGCACCGCTGCAGGAAGGAGAATTGTTGGGTTATTTTTACCAACATTAAATGCCAGGACAAGAGTGGCTGTGATATTCATAGCTATTGCTGTCCATATCCAAGGGACCAGTGAATTATGTCCTTCCAGGCCAAAAAACAGGTAGACTGCAGAGACGCTATGGTGTGTAGGTGTATAGAATTCTTTAAATATTTCAGAAAAGAGCATGATAAGATTTATGATGGCGGAAACAACTATAATGAGTCTTAGTTTGTTGAAGAGGCTGGTATCTAACTTGAATTTAGTTCTGGTGTGAATGATTGCAAGAACAAGTGTAATAAGGGCTGGGCCTGCTGCAAAGGCTGACGCTAAAAATCGTGGTCCTAAGAGAGGGTTATTCCAAAAAGGCCTTGCAGGAAGTCCTTCATAGAGAAATGCTGTGACAAGGTGAATACCAAAAGCCCAGAAAATAGAGAGAAAAACAAACGGACGATATTTTCTCTCATCAGGTTTCCTGTTCATATAGCGGCTATACAATATATAAGCAGGAACAAAAAGATTTAAAAGCAGGTAGCCATTTAATACAAGAACATCCCAGGCCAAAATAGATGAAGGCCAGTTAAAGAGACCTATTCCTGGTATCAGGTGCCAGGCTTGTAGCGGACCCCCAAGGTCTACGACTATAAAACTCAGACACATGACGAGTGCTCCAACAGCAACACCTTCTCCGATGATAACTACTTTATGAAAATCAGGATCTCTGAAAATATATGCTGGCAGAATTAACATGACCGCTGCAGCAGCAACACCAACTAAAAAAGTAAAATTAGAAATATAGAGCCCCCAACTGACGATATCCTGCATACCTGTTACGCCAAGGCCTTGTCTTGCCTGGAGAGTGTAGCAATATATACCCAGGAGTATGATAGCAAAAAGAACGCTCAGGTAGATCTGGTACCCAATACTGCCTGAGAGGTTCCAAGCTGTTGCGTCCTTGATGAACGTGAAAAAATTCTTTTTAGGATTTTGATCCATAGCACTATTTTCCAGCAGAGTTGTTAACTTAAACGAGTTTCAAGTTGAGAAACTAGTCTATGAAGTACCAATATTTTGGGTCTGTATGTAACTCCTCTTTCATCCTGAAAACTTTTTTGTTTTTAAGTACAAAACGGATTTCACTCTCAGGATCCAGCAAGTTGCCAAATACCCGTGATCCTGTTGGGCAGGCATCTGCACAAGCGGTAAGCTTTCCTTCTCTGGAACGTTGTATACAAAAAGTACATTTTTCCATTTTACCCTTTGGTCGAATCCTGTTGCCCAGGTAATGTTGTTTTGTCGTTATCTCATCTTTTGGAATATAGGGATCTTCCCAGTTGAAACGCCTTCCCCAGTAAGGGCAGGCTGCCAGGCAATATCTGCAGCCGATGCACCAGTCGTAATCAACAACCACAATGCCATCTTTTTCAATCCAGGTTGCTTTTGTTGGACACGCTTTGATACATGGTGCATTTTCGCAATGAAAACATTGGACTCCCATGTAAAAATGACCTTCTTCTGGAACTTCATGGAAGAATTTACCATTGCCAGATTCAACACTCATCTGTCCATGTTCAAGCTCAAATATTCGGATATACTGGGTGTGTGATTTTCGGTCGAGATTGTTTTCTTTCACACAGGCTGATACACAGTCCATAAACCCTTCACATCTGGATATATTAAAGGCGTAACCGTATAGGACATGTTCTTCAGGACCTTTATTGCTCATCTGTACATCAACGCCATAGCGCTCTTTTGCTATTTGCTCCAGGCGGGAAACAGTGGAATCTTTTTCTTCCTGGCTCATTAATCTGTAATTTTTTTTAAAAAACTCTTTCCACTTCAAGAGTGAATTCTCACCCATTAAGCCAGCTTCTGCAGATCCAGGCATCGTTATGGCACCGCCAACAGCAGCAGCCTGGACAGTATTTTTAAGAAATTTTCGTCTGTTGGATTTTTTGGATAAAATCCGTTCTACGAATTGATCTATTTCTTTATGACCGTTTTCTTGTTTACTCATATGTATGCCTTTTTGCCTTTTACTCCAGAGGCCGGGAATACGTTTTCGGCCAACGTTTTGAGAATCTTGGTGAGTGGGGAGAATGACATTCTGTACAGCTTTTGATGACACGCTTGCCAGCCCAATAGGTGACTCGTTTGCCATGTGCTCCACCTATCCAGTCTTTTTTCTGTCTGAAATGGCAGATTCCGCATAATTGGTAGCTGTGATCAAAGTCGATTTTTTTCCCTTCTTCAGAAACCAGGTAGTCTCGCTCATCCATCTTATGGCATGTGTCGCATGATAATTGTCTGTTGCCTTCACCATGATTCAGGCTTATTTCACCGTGTGCAACTTGATTTGCATCACGAATTTGTACCTTTTTATCTTTGTGACAGTTGGAACATTGAAAGCGGCTGATTTTACTTTTGCGTTTATTCACCCAAAAGTAGCCTCCTTGATATTCCATCTTGGCAAGAACTATATCCTCAGGAGTTGCAATGGAAGCCTCAAGCTTCTGAGAAGGTACATGAGCAGTCGAAGCCGCTTTAATGGTTTCTGCGACACTATGATGGCCAGATTTTTCGTTGCATCCGTATGTTAGCATTATAAAAAAGACCAATGCCAGACAGGTGAGGATGTAAGCGCTCTTTTTCTTCATATGTACTGGCTCGCTCAGTTTGTATTAATTTCTGGCAAATGGCTCTGAAACAGTCAAAGGAACATGACATTGCCTGCAATTACCCCGTGATGCATGTTCAACTCGTAAATTAGTGACGGCTCCTGGACCAACATGACAGGTGAAACAATTGCCTCGCATTTGCAAACTATGAGGTATTGGAGGTGGTCCACCTGGTAAAAAAGCTCCTCCTAAACGGGGTGGAGGCAGTGATTTCCAGTTTGCTGCAGTAAATAGATTCTGGGTTTGTTTGCGGACATGACATTGGCGGCAGCTTAACTGCTCTGGATGAGGAGTTACAGGCGCATGCCGTTTAAATTGTTCAGACCAACCGCCTTTGGCATGACAGGACAGACAGTCAAGTGCTTTCCCATAAACCTCAGGTGATTCGTGAGGGACTGGCGGCGGGCTACCAGAATAAAGACGGCGTGAATAATATTCATCAAGTGTTCTCTCACTAGATCCTGCAGACATGAAGGCCTTTGAAGCGTTATCATAGGTCTGGAACAGCTCTCCTGAATTCTCATCAAAACCATGAACCACTGGTGTTAATGTTGCATCAGGGTCTACCTGTCCAGCGACAACCTGTTGAGGCATATCACGGAAAGAATTAACGACAATAATTACCAACAATATCAAACCAATCAGGCCAAAGCTGGTAACTACTTTACCAATCTTGTTCCTTGAAGATTTCATTAGGCTTTCTCCACTCGCACCGCACACTTTTTGTAGTCCGGTTGTTTGGAAATAGGACAGAACGCATCCAAAGTCACTTGATTGATGAGAAAACTTTCATCAAAAAATGGTACAAAAACCATACCGCGTGGTGGGCGTCCTCTTCCGTTTACATCAGCAGGCATGACCATGGATCCTCTGCGTGAAGATATCTTGACATTTTCGCCGTTGGCAATTCCGAGAGCGGCAGCATCATCTGGGTTTACTTCGACATAAGATTTTGGTACCGCTTTGTGCAAAACAGACACACGTCTGGTCATGGAACCTGTATGCCAATGTTCCAGTACTCTCCCTGTGTTGAGCCAGAATGGATATTCGTCATCCGGGGATTCTGCTGCTGGTTCATATGGTCTTTGCCATATCCATGCTCTTCCCTCTGGTTTCCCGTAGAAATCTATGCCTTCCCTTGTTGTAGCAGGATCGTATGTAGAGTTAAAACGCCATTTAGTTTCTTTGCCGTCAACAAAAGGCCATTGGACGCCTGAGCGTTTTTTCAAAACATCATACGGCGCCATTCTATGTTTTGGATTGTCATGAAATTTAGTGTATTCGTTATATATTTCTTCGATGTAGTTTTCCTGGTTCCAGGGAAATTGTTTTTCAAAGCCCATGCGTTTGGCTACTTCTACAATCTGCCAGGTATCGCACACTGCTTCTCCTGTTGCCGGAACTATTTGCTCAAAATGCTGGGTACGTCGTTCTGAGTTACCATAAAAGCCTTCTCGTTCAATCCACATGGCAGCAGGCAGTATGACATCGGCAATATCTGTTGTCGGAGTAGGATAGACATCTGAGACAACTATAAAGCGGTCATCTTTTTCGGCTCCAGCCTGGTATCGGTTCAGATTGGGCATGGTCACCATTGGATTTGTCACCTGAATCCACATAAAGCGAATATCGCCGCGATCAAGGGCCCGAAACATTTCTACTGTGTGATAAGTTGGTTTTGGATCAATATTTTCATATGGTACATTCCATATTTCGGCAGCTTTCCGACGGGCCTTTTCCTTCATAACAACGCCGTAAGGAAGCTTGTGAGTCAGCGTGCCAACCTCTCGGACAGTACCACATGCACTTGGTTGACCTGTTAAAGAGAATGGACTGTTGCCAGGCGTTGATATTTTGCCAGTTAAAAGATGGATATTGTAGACAAGATTATTGATCCATGTGCCCCTGGTATGTTGATTCATCCCCATGCACCAAAATGATGTTACTTTTTTGGTAGGGTCTCCATACAGTGCGGCCAGGTATTTTATATCCTGGGCAGGAACACCGGATATTTTTTCGACTTTTTCAGGGGTATAATCTTCGAGGAATTTTTTGTAGTTTTCAAAGCTTGATTTTTGAGCTTCATCTTTGAATTTGAAATGATCTTCAGTACCGTAACCAATATTTGTTTTACCCTGATAAAATGCTGTGTTTTTGTTAACAAAATCCCAATTAACCCAATCATTTTTAATGATTTCATAGCAGATGGAATTTGCCACTGCCAGGTCGGTCTGGGGCTTAAAGAGTATTGATTTATCGGAGGCCTGACTTGCTCTGGTATTTCTGGTGGCGAAATCAATTATCTGGACGTCTTTTCTGCGATTTCGGTTCACAAGCATTCTGGAAAACAATACGGGATGCATCTCAGCCATATTATTGCCCCAGGTTATAAAAACATCGGCATGGTCCATGTCTTCATAGCAACCCATTGGTTCATCCAGCCCAAAGGTTGTTATAAATCCTGTTACTGCACTGGCCATGCACAAACGAGCATTTGCTTCGACGTTGTTAGTGCCAATACAGCCTTTAAAGAGTTTGGAAGCAGCATAGCCATCTGGAATAGTCCATTGACCTGATCCATACATGGCAACGGAATCTTTTCCATGTTTATCAATGGTGCTCTTTATTTTTTCGGCAACTAAATCCAGGGCCTCACTGACAGGTACTTCGACCATTTGACCATTCTTTCTGACTTTAGCTTTTGTGAGTCTGTCCTTACCGTAGAGCGCCATGATGGAATGATATCCTTTTACGCAACAGAGCCCTTTGTTGACGGAACAGTTGGGGTCACCTTTTACGGCTACAGCCCTTGTGCCAGAGACGCCCACTAGCAGTCCACACCCAGTTCCACAAAACCGACAAGGGGTTTTTTTCCACACAATTTTACCAGATGGGCTCTCAATGTTATCCCATGCGCCAAATGATGCGCCTGGCATTAGGCTTGTTGCTGCAGCTACCGCAGAGTTAATTGCTGCGGTTTTAATGAAAATTCTTCTCGAAATACCCATGGGTTACCTCTTGTTGAATTCTTTCGTTTTTTCATCAACATAACCAAAGGTCATACTAAGACACTGCAAAGTATTGATCTGGTTTAGTTTTTTCTGTAGTTCCTCTTCGCTTTCATCATCTGGGGTATCTGTAACGAGAATTAAAAGTTCTTCATTCCCAGATGGCATCACTTGACAGTTTTTCAACTGTTTTAATGATTCAAATAAGTTTCTTTTCGCTCCCTGTTCCGGATATGCCAGATAACTGAAAATGGGCATGTGGTCTCCATATTGTAATTATTCTTACACTTTCTTTCCATTAAGCAAATAACAGACCATGTGCATTAGTGTTGTTATTTCAGTATATTGAAAACTTGAAACTGTATGATTGTTACCAAGCGGTAGCACAGCGTGGTGCGCCATGTTACCGACTGGTAACGCGCGAAGGTTTTACTAAATTACTCTTTGTTGAAGCATTTTCATTTTTATGATAGAGAAGGCTCCTAAAAAATGAAGAATAATTAATATTGTCTTTAATTTTAGGTTGGAAATTATGCAGGGAGAACAAGTAGAATCAATAAGGAATATTACAAACCGTAGTGATCAGGCCAGCGACAGGTTGGGCCTTGAAGAATTGTTTCATACTGCTGTCACCTTCTGTGAAAATAAAAATTTTGATAACGCTGAAAGCATTTATCAAACTATTCTCGCTCAGGATCCTTCCCATTTAGGTTCACATTTTAATCTAGGGCTGATTTATAAGATGAGAGGTGCAAGCCAGGCGGCTATTAATCATTTTCTCAAGGTTCATGAAAATGATACACAGAATAAAGAAGCTCTCATCATGTTGGCTTCGACATGCAAAGATGATAACAAATTAAATGAAGCAGTCCGTTATTTTCAAATCGCTCAAAAGTTAGCTCCAGACGACGTCTCTCTTCTTTTTGAGCTTGGGTCACTTTTTTATAGCCTAGATGAAAAAGACAAGGCACAGAATGCTTTTCAAAAATTAATAGAAAGAGAGCCTGCTTCTGCTCAAGCTCATTACAATTTAGGAGTCATTTTTTTCCAAAAGGGTGACCATGTAAATGCTGCGTTGCATTATTCCCAGGCATTTGAAATTTCACCTGATGATCCTGACACTCTTTTTAACCTGGGACTCTGCTATGCAAATCAATATGATTTTGAAAAGGCGATTCGCTATTACCAGGCAGCACTCTCTATAAGTCCTAATGACGTAGATTTCTTGATCCAGCTTGGCATAGCCTTTCAAAAAACAAGTGATTTTGAAAGTGCTCTTGATAGTTACCAAAAAGCCATTTTATTGAACAAAGAATTAGGTGAACCATATGCTCACCTGGGAAGTATCTATCAGATATATGAGCAACCAGAAAAAGCTCTGGTTCATTATAAAAAAGCCATGTCAAGGGGATATGTCAATGAATCAATCAGCTACCTGATTGAGGTTTTATCAGGGAGGAAACCCGAAAAAGCCCCAACTGGCTATGTAACTGAAATATTTGATAACTATGCTAGTAATTATGATAAAAGCTTTACCCAGCAGCTTGAGTATAACATTCCTCATCTTATAAAAGAGGTGGCCTCTGGATTTCTTGGAGAGAAATGTAGGTTTTCTTTTGTGTTGGATTTAGGTTGTGGCACTGGTCTCGTCGGCCAGGAACTTGTTCACCTGAGCAATGAAATGATTGGGCTGGATATATCGCCAGGCATGCTGGCCAAAGCTGAAAAAAAAGAGATATATTCAGAACTTTGTGAAACAGACATTCTAACTTACCTGGAAAAAATCGATAAACAATTCGATCTCATTTGTGCTGCAGATGTGTTGAATTATTTAGGTACACTGCAGGCTCTTTTTCAGCAACTTGCAAATTGTGTTGGAAATGGTGTGTTTATTTTTTCCATTGAAGAACATTTTGGTTCTGGTGATTCATTGCTTACCCTTTCAGGAAGATATGCTCACAGCCATAAGTATATTCAAAGAATGGTCGATGAAAACGGCTTTGTTATAGAAAAAGATATAGAAACTGGAATACGTAAAGAAAAGGGAGAGTGGGTCCAAGGTAGGATTTATGCTGTTGTTATAGCGAAGAAAAATAATATTTTCCAATAGGCAGCTTTTTGCTACTTGAAAAAAGCTGGCACCTCGGAATCAATATCCTCTGATCTTACTTAGCCATATGAAAGGTAGCCATACGTATATGGCTACCTTTGCAAACAGGACAACGACCAGGTCGATCAAAACGATCCCTGTCCTTGAAGGAATATCCGCATCCAAGGCAGTGATATGGAGTCACCTGAAGTCTTATGCCCTGTTTTCTCAGAGTACGTTTGATATGGGTCAGGTGTTCATAAACCTCTTTTTCCTGAACGGAAAGAGCCTGCGAAATGTCTATTCCGTTCAATTCTTCATCTTTGAGAAGTTCAATTATGGCCTGACGAATTGTCGGCACAACCAATCAGTTGCGAATTTTCACTTTTGTTTTTTCGGGATTCTTCTCCAAGTATTTAAATCTGCTTAAGGCAACACCTGTAAACCTGGAAATAACATGGGGCAGGTCTGAGCTGTTCCAGGTTGAAGAAAAATTGCTTTCACCCTGAATTTTCTCACTGAGGGAAAAATGGGGCTCGCTGTCTGGTAAAAGTGTGATGTCGCCTGAGTCAGCATTAATATCTCCTTGCAGGGCCTGGCTCAGTAAATTTTGCATGGTATAGGCATAGTTTTTTTTCACATCCTCCGTGGACTCTGCTGTTGCAATTTTCCTCCTGAATTTTGGGAGTAGTTCATTCTCAATTTTGGTGAAAGAATGTTGCAAGGTCATACAAGTCCTCCTCTGCATAAAAAAGATTGGTATGGTAACTTAACCTTTGATCACTGCTAGTGGTTGTAGCTCTGTGATCACTTCGATCAAGTCAAGTTGATTGTCTATAACCGCATCAATGTCTTTATAGGCACCTGCGGCTTCGTCGAGATCTCTTTTTCCTCGAATGGAATGGATAATATTTTGTTTGTCCAGCTTGTTTTTTTCCTCAGAAAGACTCAGTTGGCGCTGTGCCTGTTTACGGCCCATTTTTCTACCGGCACCATGGGAACAGGATTTAAAACTCTCAGAGTTTCCTTTGCCGCGCACGATGTAACTTGGAGCACCCTGAGAACCAGGGATTATGCCAATCTCACCTTCACGTGCACTGGTAGCCCCTTTACGATGTATTATAACATGTTTCCCATAATGGCTTTCTTTGGCAGCGTAATTATGAGCGATATTTATGATTGGCTCAAATACTATGCGGGAATCCATTGACTGAAGGGCTCTTTGAACTCGATCCATCATTAATCTTCTGTTGGCAAAGGCAAATTGAACACAAAAGTCCATCTCTTGAAGATAGGTGTTGCCTGCAAAACTATCTAACAAAAGAAAGGCAAGTTGCCATTTTTTTGGTATTTCCGAACCCGCCTTTGTATTGAGTTCAATGGCGAGAGAGTTATAGTGATTTGCAACTTTATAACCAAGATTTCGGCTGCCAGAATGAATCATGAGCCAGATAAAACCATCTGATCCTTTCTGTATTTCAATAAAATGATTTCCCCCTCCCAATGTGCCAAGCTGAGTCAGTGCATTTTTATATTCACGGGAGACAATGGGGAGTTCTTTGGTGCTGATGTTTGCTCCAGGCTCTGGCATGAGCGTGCTATCTTGCTCATGTTTATGGTGCTTGAAGCCAAGAGGAACAGTTTTTCGTATCAATTGCAGGGCAGACTTTAATTTCTCTTGTGAAATAGAGGTCAGTGAGGTTTTAACTGCGCACATGCCGCAGCCAATGTCTACCCCGACAGCGTTAGGAATAACGACACCATGAGTTGCCATTATTCCACCGATGGGCATCCCGTAGCCTTGGTGAGCATCGGGCATGATGGCAATATGTTTATGAATAAAAGGAAGGTTGGCGAGATTTTTCGCCTGTTCCATTGCACCAGGCTCAATATCTTTAAGCCATAGTTTAATGGGTTTTCGTTCTGTTGTTACGATTTCTTTCATGCAATAATGACTCTATTGATGGGATCGTAAAACATCCAGGTAAGCGAGTTTTTGTTATGCTTACCTGGGTATTCCTGCTGACACTGAGCTATCGTATAAGTTGATTCATATCTAGTATGGGGAGGAGGACCGAAATTATAATAAAGCTGACGACCAGACCCATTGCCAGGATCATAAGTGGTTCAATGAGTGAGGTCATGGCCATGATTTTAAATTCAACTTCCCGTTCATAATTATCTGCAACTTTTTCAAGCATATTTTCCAGAGTACCACTTTGCTCACCAACTGCAATCATTTGGACAAGCATGGGAGAAAACCAGGGTGATTGTTTGAGGATGTGGGAGAAGCTTCTACCTTTTTCCAGTTCTTCGCTGGCATTATCTAATACATCCACCAATAAAACATTATTTAATATATTTTTGACGATATGAAGGGAAGTTATGAGTGGAACACCTGAGGATAGGAGGCTTGCCAGGGTTCGACCAAATCGCGCAGCTGCTATTCTGGTGTTTAGTGGTCCAAGAAGAGGGAGGGTTAATTTTAATTTATCCCAAAGGTGTCGCCCCTTAGGTTTTGTCAGGAAATATTTTATCAGAAAGATAAACGCAATTATCATCAAGAAAACAATCCACCAATAGTTTTTCAAAAAATCACTGCAATTAATGAGAAGCGTTGTTGGCAGGGGGAGGGCCTGTTTCGTATCTTCAAACACTTTGGCAATGTTCGGTACAATAAAGGTGACCAGGAGGATTACCACACAGGTGCCGACAATGGCCATTAAAATAGGATACACCATTGCTGCCTTTAACCGGGCTTTTATGGTTTCCTGACTTTCTCCAAATTCAGCTAACCGTTCAAGGACAATGTCTAGTGAACCTGAAGCCTCACCAGCCTTAACCATATTAATAAATATTTTTGAAAAGATTCTGGGATGATCGCTAAGAGCATTGGAAAGAGAATTACCCTCATTGACGGCATCTTTGATTTGGGCAAAAATCATCTTTAGTGATGGATTAGCAGTCTGGTCAATAAGACTACTCAGTGATTGAACAAGAGGAATGCCAGCGCCCAGGAGAGTTGACAGTTGGCGAGCAGCGACATGTATATCCTGGGGTCCAACTTTATTGAAAAGAGATACAGTCGACAGTGTGTTGCCTTGTTCTTTTTTAGAACTGATAACTGTTTCTTTTATATCTACAGGGTAATTGCCGCTGGCACGAATTTTTTGTCTTGCAGCTCCGGAACTATCAGCATCTATAATACCTTTTAGTTTTTTTCCTGAGCTATTGAGTGCGGTATATTCAAAAACAGGCATATAGGTTTGATGCTATCCGGTCTGTTGGTTGAAGCAAAAATACACTATTTCTAGTGTGGAAGGCGATTGTGTACGTTGATTTATTTGTACTATACACCCAACGTAAAATCTTTAAAATGAAAATTCCTGGCAAAGAAACATTTGATTATAATTAATTCGTCTCCTGAAAAATTTGCCGATAAAAACAGTACTCCTTCTTTGTCATCTCACATTCATGTGCTACTATTTGATGAGATCTTTTCCATGTTTTTGTATAGGTGCAATCTGTAGAAAAGGTTCCCTTGCAATTGTTTCTCGCCTGCATATAGGTGAGAGCGCAAAGTTGGTTGAAAGAAAAGCCAGTTAATCTATTTTTCAGGTGGGGTGTTATGAAAGTAACCATCGAATACTGCAGCGCATGAAACTATAAACCACGTGCTACCAGTTTGGTGGACGAGTTAAAAAATGCCATTGGTGACGGTATAAAGGTAGAACTGATTGCTAGCTCAGGCGGTGTGTACGAGATTTGCGCTGATGGTAAAAATATCTTTTCAAAAAAACAATTGGGACGTTTTCCCTCTGTTGGAGAAATTGTAAGATTATTATCGCACTGAATAAGCCGAGCAGGAATATTATAAGGGTTTACTCTAGCTAACTGGTGTTGGAATACTTTTCAGGCTTTCTTGCAAAATTCGGTAAAGCCTTGTAGAAGTTCATTTGCCCCTTCTGGATCAGTTTCTAGAAATTTAATAAAACACAGCATTTTGGTGATAATTTCAGGGGGAACAATGTGCTCAATTTTACATGCTCCCTTTTCGGCAATATTAGTTTCCACAGAGAGGACAGTCGTAAAGAAGTTTTTGAGGGCATTGTGCCTGTGTATGACATCTTCGGCAATGTCTTTGCCAAGATTTGTCATGGTGATTACTTCGTAGGGGGCGTAATTGATAAGCCCTTTTTTGGAAAGTGCACGGAGGGCTTCGGTCACAGAGGCACCTGATACGCCAAGGCGAGCGGTAATGTCTTTACCTCTTGCAACCTGTTTTTCTGCAATAATGTGATAAATTGCCTCTATATAGTCTTCAAGGCTGGCACTGATTTTTAAATCATTATCCATCATATCCTCTTTTCCATGCAGAAGAAATCGTCAGGAAAAACCCATAACTTTTTGAATTAAGTAATTAAATATCTGTTTTTAAATAATATTAGGATACAATCACTTCCCATTACAGTCAAGTGCTTAGTCATTTGACACTCCATCATAAGGTCAGAAACGAAACATAAATATGCTACAAGAACTACGTGTTGAAAATCTCGCGCTCATTGAAAAGCTGCAGTTGAGTTTTAGTGGAGACGACCATGGCTTGATTGTTTTCACAGGTGAAACAGGTGCAGGGAAATCAATAATTTTACAAGCTATTCATCTTCTCAATGGTGGACGTGGCTCTTCCTCCTGGATACGATCGGACTGTTCTCAAGCAATTATTGAGGCTTTTTTTGAACATGACGAAAGCAATTCAGATGTGCATAGAATTATAAAGGAGCATGGGCTTGAGAATGAAAATGCTTGTATTATCCGTAGGATTTTAACTCAGAAGGGCAGAAGCCGTGTTTATGTAAATGATAGACTGGTTACGGTAAAATTAGCAGAGGAGCTGTCAGAACATCTTGTAGCCATTGCCAGTCAACACGACCATCAATTGCTTCTAGCTTCGAAAAGACACCTGAACGTTCTTGATAATTATGGAGATTTACAGGGAGAGCGAGAAAATTACACTGCTAAGTTCAGGGTATGGAAGAAAAAAAAAGAAGAGCTCAACGATCTGTATGAAAAAGAAAGAGATAAAGAACAACGCCGGGAGTTTTTGCAATACCAACTTGCTGAAATAAAGGCTGCTGCTATTTCACCAGGAGAGGATGAAGAGATTAGGCGTGAACGGGACAGGTTGAAATCTTCAGGCGAGCTTTCCTCTCTTGCTGCAAAAAGTTATGATTTGTTAAGAGGTAGTATAACGGGACCTTTAGCAGATGTTCGTAAAAATATTGAACGTGCAGCAGAACTTGATAAGGATGTCTTGGAATTGTCCAAACACATCACAACCCTAAGCTTTGAAACAGAAGATATTGAATCAAAACTTAGGGAGTATAGAGATTCTATTCCAATGGACAGTTCGCACCTTGAAAATCTGAATGCTCGCCTGGCTAATTTGATGACCCTGCAGCGTCGTTATGGTTCGACCCTTGAGGAAGTTTTACAGTATGGCGTTGAGGCTGAACA
>CAMYOP010000007.1 GCA_947260045.1 uncultured Desulfobulbaceae bacterium | reverse complement strand
ATTCAATTTCAATTGGATAACTTCGTCCTGAAACTGAAATTATGGGAGCTTTTTTAAAATGAGCACTGAACTTTTCAGTATCAATGGTTGCCGAGGAAATAATAAGTTTTAAACCAGATCTTTGGTGTAAAAGAACCTTCAGGTAGCCGAGCAGAAAATCAATGTTCAGGCTGCGTTCATGTGCCTCATCAATGATGAGGGTGTCGTACTGACGTAATGTTCTGTCCTGTCTTGTTTCGGCAAGTAAGACACCATCAGTCATAAATTTAATGCGGGTATTTTCTGAGGTATGATCGTGAAAACGAATCTTGTAGCCGACAGCTTTGTTTGATTTAATTTCGGTTGCGACCCTTTCAGACACTGACACTGCTGCCAAGCGGCGAGGCTGGGTACAACCGATAAACCCATTTTCTCCACAGCCTGCTTCAAGGCACATTTTAGGCAATTGGGTTGTTTTACCTGATCCCGTATCCCCTTCAATTATGGTGATTTGATTATTTTGTATAGTCTTGATAATCAGATCTTTTTTATGAGTGATCGGTAAATTTTCGGGAGATGAAAGATCCATGGATAATTTTAATAGTATGATTTTTTTTAATTTCTATGTAATGTGTGGAGTTATCCACAGCAAATTGCTTATTTAGCCTGAATGATTCCAGCAGTGTGCTTTTGCTGAAATCTATTATTACATTAACACTGGAATATAATGAGTAGTATGAGAAAAATACGCAAAGCAGTAATTCCCGTTGCTGGCATGGGAACTCGATTCTTACCTGCCACCAAAGCTATTCCCAAAGAAATGTTAACCATAGTTGATCGACCAACTATTCAATATATCGTGGAAGAAGTTGTAGCCTCAGGCATTGAAGAGGTAATCCTTATAACAAGTGAAGGAAAGTCTGCAATCGAAAACCACTTTGATTATGATTTTAAGCTGGATACTGTCCTCAAAGAAAAGAATAAAACTCAATTACGAGCTGAACTCAAACAGATATCGAGTTTGATTGATATCGTTTCTGTACGACAGAAAGAGCCACTTGGACTTGGTCATGCAATATGGATGGCCCGTAACGTTGTCGGGAATGAACCATTTCTTGTCTTGCTTGGTGACGATCTTGTCAAAAGTGAAGTTCCATGCTGTAGGCAGATGATTAACCTCTATGAGGAGGTTCAAGAGTCCATTGTCGCAATTCAGCGTGTCCCCATGGACCAGACCCATCAGTACGGAATTGTTGAGGGGAATCCTTCTGAGCAAAGTGGTGCTCACCTGGTGGACAGAATGATTGAAAAGCCAGCGCCTGGCACTTCAAGTTCTAACATGGCTATTATCGGTCGCTATCTGCTTATGCCTGAAATCTTTGAATTACTGGGCAAGACAACTCCTGGTCATGGTGGTGAAATCCAACTGACAGATGCTTTGCAGGCATTATCTAAAACCAGAGGAATGTATGCCTACGAATTTGAAGGCAAACGTTATGATGCGGGTGATAAACTTGGCTACCTGAAAGCAATTGTCGATTATGCCCTTGAAAATCCTGATTTTAACGGATCTTTTCTAGATCATTTAAAAACAATCTGTGCTCAAAATGACCTTTGTAAAAGAGACTGATTTATCTGAACGTTTTTAAAAAAAAGCTATGCAATGATCTTCTACCAGGTTGCAGTTGCTGCACCTATTAACAATGCTCTAACCTATAGCCATCCTGTCGGGCAGCAAGAAATACTCCTGCCTGGTATACGTGTCCTGGTTCCACTGGGGAGAAGATATGTAACAGGGTATATTCTTTCCAGCGAAACTCGTAGTAAAGAGTTGACATCAGAGTTTAAGATTAAACCCATTTGGGATGTTCTTGACCCTGAACCAATCTTCCCATCCCAGTTAATTCCTTTTTATACGTGGGTTGCAGACTATTATCATCATCCCATCGGTGAAGTTGTTAAAACAGCACTGCCTGGCGGACTCTCACCTAAAAGCAGCCGAAGTATAAACCTTGTTACAGAAAAAACGGCTGAGATCCTTCAGCATGTAGAAAATTCCAAGCAAAAAAAAAGTTCCTGGCTTGATAGCTTTATAGAAAAGGGAGAGCTTTCAAAAACTGATGCGATGAAAGCCTGGCGCAACGCTGCAAGTCGGAAAAAACTGATCAAATGGCAGGAAAAGGGCTGGGTTCAAATCACCCATGAAATAACAGGATCAAAAAACAGAAATAAAATAGATGTCTTTTTCAAAATAGCACAACAATATCAAGGAAATCTGCTTGATAACAAACAAAGTGCAGAAGAAGTTCTCTCCAAGTTTTTGGAAAATTTTCCAGATTTAAAAAAATCTGAACAAAAAACACTCCAGGTATTCATTGATCTTTGTAGGCAAGAGAATGTAATTGCTCTCTGCCGACCAGTGATCACCCGTCAGTACTCTGGAGCCAGGAAAGGACTACTTAGTCTCTCTGACATGGGTATTCTTGTCATGGAAGAGCGCAGAGTGTATCGCGATCCATTTGGTTCTCATCCAACGACATATTCCCGTCCTGAAATCCTGACCGAAGAGCAGGATTCCGTTCTGTCTACTCTTTACCCTGCAATTCAAGAACAAAAATTTCAAACCTTTCTGCTTCACGGAGTCACTGGTTGTGGCAAGACAGAAATTTACATGCAGGCTGCAGAAAAAGCACTTGCTGAGAAAAAAACAGTTTTGGTCCTTGTTCCTGAAATAGCATTGTCAACCCAACTGGAATCACATTTTTATTCTCGTTTTGGCGATATCCTGGCTGTTTTACATTCTGGTCTGTCCACAGAGCAAAAATATGATCAATGGCAGAGAATACTACATGATAAAGCCCATGTTGTGATTGGTGCCCGGTCTTCAATTTTTGCCCCTTTAAGTAATCTTGGTTTAATTATCGTGGATGAAGAGCACGAGCCTGCCTATAAACAAGACAGCGGCCTGCGCTATAATGGTCGAGATCTTGCGGTACTGCGCGCCAGATTTTTCAACTGCCCAGTTGTGCTTGGGTCGGCAACCCCGACAGTAACCAGTTATTATCACGCCAGCACAGGAAAATACAAACTACTGAGCATGAAAAAACGGGTTCATGATATCCCCTTTCCTGAAGTTGAGATTGTTAACCTGGGCAAAGATAAAAAGAGAAGACCAGGCATGTTTTTCTCAGACAAGCTGGTGTCTTCTCTTCGTGAAAATTTGAAGATGAAACAACAAAGTTTACTGTTTGTAAACAGGAGAGGGTATGCTGGATTTATGCTTTGCCGTGCCTGCGGCCATATTGTTGATTGTAAGCATTGCCAGGTTTCCCTTACCTATCATAAAAAACAACAGAAACTGGTCTGTCATTATTGTGCATACTCCATTAGCAGTAAGATCGTCTGTCCCAAGTGCAGATCTGATAAAATAGATGGTATGGGAATTGGCTCCGAGCGTATCGAGGAAGAGGTTCGTTTGTTATTTCCCCAGGCAAGGATAGCCCGGCTCGATAGTGACACTACTGTGAACCAGAAAAGCTATCTTGCAATACTTCAAGCAGTACGCAATCGTGAAATTGATATATTGATAGGAACCCAGATGATCGCTAAGGGACTTCATTTCCCTGGTGTGACATTGGTCGGTATCGTTTGGGCTGAAAGTGGACTTGGAATACCAGATTTCAAAGCATCGGAGAGAACCTTCCAGTTATTATCCCAGGTTACTGGAAGAGCAGGGCGGGGTGAAGAAAAAGGGAGGGTTATTATCCAAACCTATCAGCCTGACCATTACACCATCCAATTTGCCAAACTTCATGATTACCAATTATTATTTGACCAGGAATTGCAGTTTCGCCAGCAACTTAATTATCCACCTTTCTCACGCTTGGTTAATATACGGATAAGTGGCGGTGATGAGGTAAAAGTAAAACAATCTGCAAAATCAATTTCAGCCTTTATTCGAAGCAAGGTTGCAGCGAAGCCAGGAATTGAATTACTCGGACCTGCACCTTCACCATTGTACAAAATCAGCAACCAGATTCGTTGGCAGATGCTGCTTAAAAGCAAGCAACCAGCACTGATCCACGATCTCATAAGTGAGCTGGAAAAACATAGAACAAAGCTCTGTCCAGGTGAATTAAAGATGATTATTGATGTGGATCCAGAAAATATGCTGTAGTGAATTTTTAGAAAAGAAAACCCCGACAGGAATTAGGAGGGGGAACCTGCCAGGGTTAGAGGAGAGATATGAAAATTTTCTCTATGTTAACGTTCAGGCAAATTACTAACCTGGACGATTGTTAAGGGGTATTATGAGTATCAGTATTCAGTATGTGTCACTTAACGGTTACAAAAACCTCTACCACCGCGCATTTGACTACCAAATCCCATGCCTGAGCCATGCGGACCCATGCCCGCATAATTTGTCAATCCACTTTCTGTTGCTTTCTTGCGTAATTGTTCTTTGATGTCAAAGAGTTCACCTGAAACGGCAGCGGTTGCTTTTGGGTCGACAGTGTCATTATGCATCAAAGAACGCATTTCAACGTGTTTAACGGTAAGTTGCTTTCTTAACTCTGTAGTGTCGTTTAAAAATTTATTACGTGCTTCTATTGTTGCTTTATCAAGTTGAGCATGCATAGGTCCTTGACCTTTAGCACCTGCGCCTGGTTTGGCGATAGCACTGTGCAGACCGCCAAAAGCAAGGGTGCTAACCAGTAATGCAGCAAGGATAGTTTTCTTAGGGTGTTTCATTTTATAATCTCCATAGTTGAAGTTTATTGTTTGCCTGTGTCTCTGGCATAGCGATAAGCGTGCCAGTTTCAAATGGTATGTTCTATCTAGCTGGATTAAGGTTTTAAGAAGTGGTTGCAGGGAGGTGTTGCATGTGGATGTTGCTTGAAGGTAAGACGTAGGTGCGTAAAAAATACCCGCCTCCATTGGAGGGTATGGGTACTTATTACACATTTTTTTCAAAGGCCTCTTTTTCAAAATATAGTATTGGTCAGTCTCGTTTGATGCATAGAGAGTAAGTTCTTGACATTAAATGCATCAACGCTCTTGCCTGATTGCAATTATTAGAGATTGTTTTTGGGTCTGTTTATTGCAAGATATTGGAGTAAGGTGTTTATTGGCTGAATTGGGCTTCTTTGCATAGATATATCCTGCATGATTGCTTTCAATTATTAATTGAATTTTATACAAACCAAATATTATGACCTGAAATCGTCAAATTCAAAAACTATGCTGAGATATTTTTCAAAATCACGTCTTATATTTGTTTCTCCTCTCCTATTAGCAACTGCTACAGGTTTATTAGTCTTAATAATCGTCACCTTTGCTCTTAGTAATTATGATAGAGAAAAAAAACAAATGACGAAAGGGATGCTGCAAAAAGCATCAACCCTTATGCGCGTTGTTAAGTCTGGGGCGAGATCATCTTATGTTGCAGATATAAAACATGATGTATGGAACACAAATCCTTGGTTTGTGTATGCCCAACGAGTAATTGACCATGTCGCCGAAGATCCTGATATTGCCTTTATTGCCATTGTCAATGAAAAGGGCGAAGTCTTTGCCCATAATGAAAAGCCTGTTCTCAAACCAGATTTTCCTGGTAAAAGAGTTGAACTCCAATATCGAATTTTATCTTCCTCTCCATACGGACGTGTCTTTGAGGCTGTTCATCCGTATATTCCATATCGCTCTGCAATGCATTCCATGTTTTCAGGTGGCTGGATGGGGAAGCGACATAATTTGTTTATGTATGAAAAGAGGAAAGGTAAGGAAAACAAAAGAAATCAACTTGAAGGGAAGGGGCCTCCGGATGTGCCATATTTTGTTCTCATAGGGCTTGATATGACAGAATACGATAGCGCACTTGGCAGGCATAAGTATCAGATATTTATAATTTCTCTTGCCATGTTGCTGGTCGGCGTCGGGGGCTGGCTGTCCCTTGCCGCGCTTCAGGGCTATAAAGTTTCACAGCAGACCTTAAGTGAAATTCAAGCCTTTACCGCTCACCTTATTAAAGAGTTGCCAGTTGGTATTATTGCCACCGATAAGGATGGCTACATCACAACCTGGAACAAAGTAGCTGCATCATTAACTGGTCTTACACATAAAAAAACCCTAGGGAAAAAACCTCAATCTGTGCTTGCCTCTGAACTTGCTACATTTTTTTCAGACAAGGTAAACAATGAACAAGTCAACTCTATTGAGAATGGCTTCAAAAAAGAGATAAAAATGACAATTGAAAACAGAGAGCAGGTATTCAATTGTCATAGAATTAACATCCGGGAAGGTGGTGATTTTCAAGGGCAGGTTCTTATGGTGTCTAATCTTACAGACCTAAAGACCTTGGAGAAAAACATGCGTGAGCACGAGCGTCTTGCAGCTGTGGGACGTATGGCTGCTGGAGTTGCTCATGAGGTTAGAAATCCTTTAAGTTCTATTAAAGGTTTGGCCCTGTTGTTGAAAAATAAATTTATTCCTGGCTCAAAGGAAAATGAAACCACAGGGTTACTTATTCAAGAAGTTGAACGAATGAATAGAACCATTTCTGAACTGCTCAGTTTTGCCAGACCACCATCTCTTGATCTGCAGAAAGTTGATCTTCCAGATTTTTTACAGGAAGAAATAGAGTTGATAAGTCCCGATGCCAGTAATTGCGGGGTTGAAACCCTGCTCGAACTAGACGAGACTCTTCCACCTGTTCTGGCTGATAGAGACAGGTTGAAACAGGTATTTATCAATATCTTGTTAAACGGTGTCCAGGCAATAAAAGATGGTGGAACCTTAAAGCTATCAGCCAAAAATAACCCAGCAGATAAAACGGTACGTATTGAAGTGATTGATTCCGGATGCGGAATTGATGAAGAAAATCTGGGGCAGATATTTTTCCCTTATTTCACTACTAAAAAAGGTGGAACAGGGATTGGCCTGGCAATTTCACAAAAAATCATCTCAGATCACGGTGGCACTATACGAGTCGAAAGCCAAAAGGACAAGGGAGCTACATTTATCATAGAATTACCAATAGTTGAGGACAGTTAGAGCGTTTTTTCAGTGAGAAAAATCAACTTTTTGAGATTGTAGCAAAATTGCTATTTAAAAATTGACACTCTTTAGGAGACAAGTCAAAACGTAATTCTGCATCCCTCAATATATCCATCCGTTTTTTTTCCGGATGTTTCAAAACGGTTTCACTTATCCAGGCAACGGCTTTTTTAAGATTTGTCGATTGTGGCTGTACACCATTAACGTCTCCCATTGTATCCTCTCTATAGTGTTACTTTTTTATCTGAAATGTATTAAATAGTAGAAATCATTTCTAAGTATAAGTTATACTTCTCTTTTCCCTTATTCTAACATAATTTATTTGATAAACGTGTAACATGAACATACTGTTTAGAAAATATATTAAATTGTATAGATAAATTAAATGGAAAGAATACCAGGCGAGAGTCCTATGAAAGAAAAACGATATGAATATGATTCGATGGGAAAAATGACAGTACCATCAGACGCACTCTATGGAGCTCAAACAGCCAGAGCCATAGAAAATTTTCCAATTTCCGATTTGCGTTTTCCCAGATCCTTTATTTTTGCCCTTGGACTGATCAAGAGAGAAGCAGCAAAAACAAATAGAGAATTAGGACTAATAGAAAACAAGATAGCAGAAGCAATTATCAAGAGTGCTGACGAAGTAATGAAAGGTGACCTGGATGAACATTTTATAGTCGATATCTTTCAAACTGGTTCAGGAACCTCCACCAACATGAATGTGAATGAAGTGATAGCGAATCGTGCAAAGCAAATACTTCACATGCAAGGTGAAAGTGTTGCCATACATCCCAATGATCACGTTAATTTTGGCCAGTCAAGTAACGATGTGATTCCAACGGCAATGCATGTAGCCATTGCCAGAGAGCTTGAGTTAACTTTACTGCCAAGTTTAACAAAGCTCCAAGCCTTGTTGGTTGAAAAGGAACAAGAATTTAATTCAATTGTTAAAATTGGCCGAACACACCTGCAGGACGCTACTCCCATCCGTCTGGGTCAAGTTTTTTCTGGCTTTGCCAGACAAGTTACCCTGGCTATGAGACGTTTACAAACTGCCCAGGAAGGGTTGCTGGAATTAGCCCTTGGCGGTACAGCTGTAGGTACTGGTATCAATACCCACCCAGACTTTGCCAGCACCGTTATTCTTGGTATTAGCCAAGCTACCAATATATCTTTTACAGAGGCGACCAATCATTTTGAGGCCCAGGCTGCCAAAGATGCAGTTGTGATGATTAGTGCTGCTTTAAAGAATTGTGCGGTTTCTCTGTACAAAATTGCAAACGATATAAGACATCTTGGCAGTGGACCACGTTGCGGGTTAGGAGAATTGATCCTGCCACCTGTTCAACCTGGAAGTTCAATCATGCCTGGTAAGGTAAATCCAGTTATGGCAGAAAGTCTGTTGCAGGTGTGCGCTCAGGTTGTCGGCAATGATGCTACGGTCACTCTTGGTGGCTTGTCAGGAAATTTTGAACTCAATGTGATGATGCCTGTCATGGTATATAATGTGCTGCAATCTGTAGATCTGTTAGCAAGTGGGGTAGAGGTGTTTTCTACAAAACTCATTCAACCTCTTCAGGCTGATAAAAAAAGGTGTACACTCCTCATTGAAAAAAGCTTGGCTATGTGTACAGCACTTGCACCGGTTATCGGTTATGATAATGCTGCTCAAATAGCCAAGGAGGCATTCCAGACTGGACGTACCATCCGTGAAGTTGTTCATGAAAAAAATATACTTACTGAGACAGAGCTGGAAAAGATTCTTAATCCAACAGAAATGACCCATCCTGGTATAGCAAAAAGAATCACCTAGTTTTATTATTTTTGATAAATTTCTTATATGCTATAGTGACACATGGAACGGAAAAAATATCCGACTCTCAAACAGACAGCCAGTTTTCTTATAATTTGCTGGACCTTGGTAATACTTGGTTTTTTATCATGGAATGTAAAGCTTGAGTTTGAGCATACTGTTCTACAGGCAACCCACCAGACGCGTACCTTTTTCAAAAAATTTCTCCTGACTCGATTTTGGAACTCAATGCACGGTGGCATTTATGTGCCCATCACCGAGGTTACTCCACCAAACGAGTATCTAGACGACCCAGAACGTGATCTCACAACAGTTGAAGGTGTGCGGCTTACCAAGATGAATCCAGCCTACATGACAAGACAGATAGGCGAGATCTCACAACAGGTGAGTGAAATTCAACTTCATCTAGCTGGTTTACACCCAATGAGTCCTAAAAATCTTCCTGATGAATGGGAAAAAAAGGCGCTCGAGTCTTTTTCTGATAAAAATGAAGAGTTTTATGAAATGATTAAAACTGATGATCAGGAAAGGGTTTTGCGATATATGGGCGCCTTGATTTATCATGAATCCTGTCTTGAATGTCACAAACAGGTGGAAGCAAAGGTAGGAGCGCTTGGAGGAGGAATTACACTTACGTTGCCCATAGGCCCCTTAATTGATTCTAGAAATCGTCAGATTGTGTTCCTCGTCCTCACCTATATTCTTATATGGGGGTTTGGTGTAGTGTCTTTACTTGCTCTTTTTAAGAAACTTCAAATCATTGAAGCAAAGAAGGAGTCCCTTATAACACAATTACAGGAATCCCTCTCTGAAGTAAAAAAACTCAGTGGGTTATTACCAATTTGTTGCTCATGTAAGAAAATACGTGATGATGAAGGCTACTGGCAGGAGCTTGAAAAGTACATCGGCAATCATTCCGAAGCGCAATTCTCCCATGGCCTTTGTCATGATTGTGCCGTGGATCTGTATCCCCAAGTGTTTGAAAAGAAAAACAAGGAATAGAAACGAATACGGAAATTCTTTGTCCATTCAAAGG
Organism: uncultured Desulfobulbaceae bacterium; assembly: GCA_947260045.1. GTDB lineage: Bacteria > Desulfobacterota > Desulfobulbia > Desulfobulbales > Desulfobulbaceae > CAMYOP01. Next base: position 16,558 of record CAMYOP010000007.1, on the reverse strand, counting down.
TAGATGCGTACAGGTATTTTAATACAACATTACTTTTTTCATGATTACGATATTGCCAGACAATGTTAAAAATAACTAAAAGAAAACACTATTCATGCTGTTTAAAACAAATCACACCGATTTAACGCCAAGAGAGAATACGCAGAAGGGAAAGACAACTGCGGAGGAATTTCCTTCCGAAAAGCTCGATTGCTTCAATCAAAACTATAAAATGATTTTAGACGCCGTTAATGATGCTATTCTCGTCGCAGACATTCAGTCAGGAATCATCATAGACGCTAATAAAAAAGTTGAGGATTTATTTGGTATTCCCCGCGAAGAAATAATAGGTATGCACCAGTTTCAACTCCATCCACCTGAGAAAATTTCATTTTATATGGAGAAATTTAAGGAAGCTGCGGCTCTTGGTACTCAAATTACTGAAAAAATGTACATTGTAAATAAGGAAAATGAATATATACCAGTAGAAATAAGTGCAAAAGTAAGTGAGTTTCAAGGAAATGATGCGTTGATTGGCGTTTTTCGTGATATTCGCTCTCGCCTGCTGCTGGAGGATAAACTCTACAACAGTGAGAAACTTTTCAACTCCATCAGTACTGCCACAGGCGACATGATACATTTAAATGATCTCAGTGGTAATTTAATCTATGTTAATACCGTCACCGAGTCACTCCTTGGATATTCTCAGGATGAAATAATTGGCAAAAGTGTCAAAGATTTTATTCATCCAAATGATGCAAAAGATATCGGACAAGATATTGCGAGGCTTCTGGAAACTCAAAAAAATCCTCCTGCAAGAGATATACGTTTATTACATAAAAATGGCAGTACGCTTCATGTGAATGTGAAGGGTTTTCTCGTTGAAGCCCGCGGTAAAAAATATATTGGCGCAATTTTACGACCCATTGACGAACAACTAAAAATGAACGAGAAAATAAAGTATTATCAACTCAATCTGGAGTCACTTGTTCAAAAAAGGACAATCAGTCTTGAAAAAACATTGTCAGAAGTACAGACATTAAACGGAATATTGCCAATTTGTTCGCACTGCAAAAAGATAAGGGATGAAAATGGTTATTGGGAACAGTTGGAAATGTATATCAGAGAGCGATCTAAAGCTGAGTTTACCCATTGTATATGTCCTGATTGTGCAAAGAAGCATTACTCTCAATTAAGTCTTGAAGACCTCGATTTTAATACATAATAACATTAAACGCTTTCTAGGATGATAATGATGTTGGTTCTGAGTGGCTTGACACTCAGACTGTGAATTGGTATCAAGTTTTTAACTGAAATTTCCTTAATCTTCATATTTGAGTGATCCAAATGTTGAAAAAAATAATATGCAGCCTTTTTCTCTTAACGCTTTTATGGAGTAGCCCTGTCACTGCTGAAGATGATGTGATGAAAGCCATAAATGAAGCGATTAAACAATATAATAATAGTGATTATGCAGGTGCTGCCAGTAATCTGGATTATGCATCCCAATTGATTCGACAGAAAAAAAGCGAAAAAATGAAGGAGCTCCTGCCGGAACCATTGGCAGGATGGACTGGTGATCCAGCCAATGCCCAGGCAGTTGGAGCTGCAGTCTTTGGCGGAGGACTTACTGTCTCTCGTGAGTATAGAAAAGATGCAACTGTTATAACCGTTGAAATTATTTCTGATTCTCCCGTTCTTCAGTCTGTAATGATGATGCTGAATAATCCAATGTTTGCCGGAGCCAGTGGCGGTACGCTGGAAACTATTGCAGGGCAGAGGGCTATTATTAAATATGACTCTGCCAGTAGTCATGGCGAATTAAACATTGTCGTCGCTGGCAGGTTTATGATCGTGGTCAAGGGTGATAAAGCAAAGAGAGATGATCTTATTGACTATGCCAATGAAATAAATTACCAAGCCCTGGCAGGTTATTGATACAGAGGAAAAATTTCCAAAGTAGAGCAGGTATAAAAAATCTTCCGGGGAGTGCTTGATAGGTTTTTCCTGAGAAGTGCGAACCCCCGTTGCTGCGGTTAAGAATTGGCCTTCTTCCAGCAACAGGGGTTTTTTTATTTAAGGAGAATATAAAATGGGTAATGAGAAAAACAAATCACAACAGGCGCTGAGTCAGCCTGTCGCAGAAGAGCTTATTTTTAAAGTAGTCAAAGAAATTGTGGTCAAATTTATAGAAGTCGGCAAGGTAACTCCAGGGAATTTTGACAAAAATTTCGACAAGATTTACAAGTCGGTAAAACGGACAGTTGGAGATACGTAACCGTGCAGGGCTCATCAGTAGATTTTTTGGAAAAAAGAATACCTGACAAAATACACCATATTCACATTCTGGGAATATGCGGCACTGGTATGGCTGCTTTGGCCGGGATGCTGAAAGCAAGTCAGTATCATATAACCGGCTCTGATGAAAACGTTTACCCTCCTATGTCTGATTTTTTGAAAGAGAATGGGATTCCAGTCATGGAGGGGTATTCACCTGATAACCTCAAGGAGAAACCAGACCTGGTAATTATTGGCAATGTGATCCGTGCCATTAATCCCGAGGCCAGACAAGTTGTTTCTTTAAATATCCCCTACGTTTCCATGCCCCAGGCCCTTGGTCATTTTTTCATTAAAAACCATCAGTCCTTAGTCGTTGCCGGAACCCACGGGAAAACCACTACATCTTCTCTGCTTGCAACGGTCTTAAATAGTATCGGGGTTCCCCCAGGATTTATGATAGGTGGAATTGTTGAAGCTTTTGGCAGAAATTTTAATTTGGGAAAGTCAGATTATTTTGTGGTTGAAGGTGATGAGTATGATACAGCCTATTTTGATAAGGTCTCCAAGTTTCTTCATTACCGGCCAAAGCATGCAATCTTAACATCAATAGAGTTTGATCATGCAGATATATTTGCAAACTTAGATGAAATTAAGGCTTCTTTTGAAAAATTTGTAGCACTCATTCCCAAATCTGGCTCTTTGGTTGCTTATTATGATGACCCAGTTGTTTGGGACATTGCCAAGCAGGTGAAGTGCCCTGTAATCACCTATGGAATGGATCAGAACTGCAGCTTTCGTATAGGAACAATAGAAACTGAAGGTCTGGCTACTCTTTTCACATTATATAAAGATGGTTCGCTGTTAGGTGAATTCAGATTACCAATGGCCGGTAGGCATAATGTGTTAAACTGCACGGCAGTCATAGCCTTACTTGATCACCTTGGCTTTGATTATGATAAAATTTATTCTGCTATTCAGACATTTACAGGGGTAAAAAGAAGGCAACAGATTCGCGGAGAGGTAAATAATATTCTTGTAATTGATGATTTTGCCCATCACCCAACGGCAGTTAAAGAAACCATTAATGCTTTACACCATGCCTGGCCAGATAGACGTCATGTGGTTGTTTTTGAACCCAGAACCAATTCCAGTAGGCGGGCAATATTTCAGCAGCAATATGTGAATTCTTTTCAGAAAGCAGATATAACAGTTTTGCGTGAACATGTTCCTCTGGAGAATGTTCCATTATCGGAACAATTTTCTTCATGCAAGTTATCTGATGACCTGAATGCATTGGGCAAAGAAAGTTATTATTTTCCAGATACAGATGAAATCTTACGATTTTTAGGCTCAAGTCTGCGTTCTGGCGATGTGGTGACTATTTTGTCAAATGGCGGTTTTGATAACATTCACGACAGATTGTTGCAACTTTTGAAGAAAATAGAGGGTGGAGAGACTTTAACCTGTTAAGAATTTACGGTAAAGTGATGCTTAACGTTGAGGTGGGATTAGAGAAGGAAGAGACATCTGAGCTTGTTGAAATTGCTTACGCAAAAACATCTATTTCTGCTTTTAGTTTAGCCACGACCATTGAATAATCTGTTGACTCATTAGGATCTCTTGAAATTTGTTCGATGACAAAAGCATCTTGAGCTAAATCGTGGAGTCCGAGATTGAGGAGAGCCCCCTTAAGGGTATGTCCAGCTTTTTCCAGCGCTTCAATACTGCCAGTCTCTATTATGTTCTCAAGTTTATCCATGTGTACGGATAACATGTCCAGAAAGCGGGGCAGAACGGATTCAATTTTCTCGTTTGTTAGATTGTATGATGTTTTCAGGTGGTCCCGAATGGTATTTTGATATTCTTCTCGATTCATCTGAAAGTATTATCTTTATGGTTTGTTTAGGTCGTTATTAGTAATTTGTAATGTACAAGGTATGCTAACATAATTTTTTTTTCAAGATGAATCAACAGATAGTTACAAAAGAGGCAAAATGCTTCCCCTGGAACGAGAAATCCTAAATACCGTTAAGGAACAGAAACTGCTACAAACAGGAGATAAAGTAGTTGTTGGCGTTTCTGGCGGTCCTGATTCCATGGCCCTTCTTTATGTCCTTCATGCCCTTGCAAGAGTCATTGGATGTAAGCTCATGGTTGTCTATGTAAATCATGGACTTCGGGTAGGTGATACAGAGGCTGAGTCAAAACTTGTTGAAGAGTCATGCAATACCCTGGGGATCGAATTTAAGAATGTTTCTGTTGATGTTCTTGGCCATGGAAAAAAACATAAAAAATCTATTGAGCATGCTGCAAGAGACCTGCGTTATGACAGTTTTAGGAGAGTTTCCAGGGAAAATGGGGGGTCATTGATAGCAGTTGCCCATACTGCTGACGATCAAGTAGAAGAAATAATCCTCAAACTTTTGCGTGGAGCTGGGATGGCCGGCCTTTCAGGTATGCGCTTGAAAAAGAAAGATATTAACAGGCCGTTGCTGCAACAGACTAAAAAACAATTAACAGATTACCTTAATCAAAAGAAGATAAAGTATTGCATCGATCCAAGTAATGCTGAAAACGTGTATGTGCGAAATCGTGTACGAAACCTTCTTCTTCCTTATTTAGAAAAAGAATTTGATAGCGGTGTCCGCCATGCACTTCGTAAATCTGCTGAAATACTTGAAGAAGATGAAGATTTACTTTTAAAGTTGACCAATGATGCATGTGACAACTGTGTCACTTTTTTTAATGATGAATTCCACCCACGTGCAATTCTTTTAAAGAGTGAATTTCTAGAACTTCACGGAGCTATTCAAAGAAGACTTGTGGAACTGCTCCTGTGGCGTTTGAAAAATACTGCTACCTTTTATCATATTAAACAGGTTGTGGGTGCCGCAGCTCACGGGACAGCAGGTGCAGAGTTTCACCTTAAAAAAGGGCTTAGGGTAGGTGTCCAAAAAAATTGCCTTGAGTTTTCTTACCCCATGGGGCTAACAGCCTGGCGGGGAAGGTTGTTCACTAAATAAACCAACAAGCTGATAAGATTTGCTTTGTTGATGGATCATGTTTTAGATTTTCCTGTTTTTTCGACCTTATTTTGCTCCCATTTGCTAAATCTGAAAAATGTGTTATACTACGCGTCCCCATAAAGAGTTTTAATATTCAACCTGTTCTGATTATAAAGGAACATTTTCCACATGGAGAATCTATTGTTTACCACAGGCGATATGGCTGTATATCCAGCTCACGGTGTTGGAGTTATCAAAGACATTCAACAGCAGAATATTGGTGGAGTCGATCAATCTTTTTATGTTATGAAAATATTGGATAACGATATGACCATCATGATTCCCACCTCCAACAGTGCAAACGTTGGTCTTCGCGCTATCATTGACAGCAATGAAGTAGAAAAAGTTATGACAATCTTAGAGCAGCGTGATATTAAAATCAGCTCCCAGACTTGGAATAGACGTTATCGCGATTATATGGAAAAAATTAAAACCGGGTCCGTCTATGAAGTTGCTGTTGTCTTACGGGATTTATATTTACTGAAAGATGACAAAGAATTGTCTTATGGTGAGCGGAAGATGATGGATACCGCAAAAAGTTTATTGATCAAAGAAATTTCTTTGGCAAGAGAAGTAGACGAAGACAAAGTGGAGCGTCAAGTCGAAAAAATATTCAGCTGATTCTTACCATTTATACTAGTTCCTGATGCCAAGTCTGAAAGACAGCGGGGACGCACAAGCTTGTGAGAATGTAAAAACTCATAATCCAGACCTAAACTTCCAGATAGCTGAAAAAAATTCAGGACAACGCTTAGATAAATTTCTTGTAAAAGAATTATCTGAATTCAACAGGTCTTCTATCAGCAAGCTCATCAAGAAAGAGATGGTGCTTGTGAAAGGATTACCTGTGAAGGCCGGATATAAAATCCGGCTTGGCGATACCATAGAAATTTTTTTACCTCCACCTGAAAGGTCAAGTCTGCAAGCTGAGCGACTTGACCTTGATATCCTTTTTGAAGATGAAGCCATAATTGTTCTTAACAAAGCACCAGGTATCGTCGTTCACCCTGGCGCAGGAAATAGAACAGGTACAATCGCTAATGGCCTACTCTATCACTGTGCAACGTTACCAGGCATAGAAGATGAACGTCCTGGTATTGTCCATCGACTTGATAAGGATACCTCAGGTGTTTTACTGGTTGCAAAGGACGAAAAGTCACAACGCAGATTGATGGGAGCATTTAAAGATAGAGCCGTAAAAAAAATCTATCACGCCATACTACAACGTTGTCCATTTGAGGAAGAGGGGAGGATTATAGAACCTGTTGGCAGGCATCCCGTGAATCGAAAAAAAATGGCAATCAGGAAAAGAAGTGGCAGATATGCAGCGACGAACTGGAAGATCATTGAACGCTATGATAATGGTTTTGCTCTTGCCCAGGTTCATATAGAAACAGGACGAACCCATCAGATTCGTGTACATATGTCATCAATTAATGCTCCCGTTGCTGGAGACTCCCTTTACGGTGGGAAAGTTTCTGGAAGTTTGGGAGATATTATTGAAAGACAAATGTTACATGCCTCATCTTTGACATTTAATCATCCAACCTCTCAAAGTGTCATGACAGTTTCTGCACCGTTTCCTCAGGATTTCCAGTTGGTTCTGGAGACTTTACGCAGTGATTGTTAAAAATAAACAAAAAATCATAGGAATCACCGGCGGCATAGGATCTGGGAAAAGTGTTGTGAGTTGTCTGCTTGCTAAACACACAAAACTTCCCATGATAAATATTGATCTGCTCTGCAAAGATCTTTTATCCATTGGAAATGTCGGCTTTCAGGCAATTATCGACAGGTATGGAAATAGATTTTTAACTGAAAATGGTGAAATAGACAGAATATCTTTCCGTACTGCCTTGTTTAATGATGAGATATTTCGTCTTAGTATTAATGAACTTATTCATCCTCTAGCAAGGGCTGCATTGCATGAAGCTTGTGATGCGCTTGAAAAAACTGTTGTCCTGGCTGAAGTTCCTCTTCTCTATGAGGCTGGCTGGCTTGACGATTTTTGTGAAATAATAGTAGTGTATGCTTCAAAACCAAAGTGCCTGGAGAGAGTTATCGCTCGTGATGGTGTTACTGCCAAAGAGGCCCTTCGATCCTATGACAGTCAAATGTCTCTAGAGCAAAAAGCGCTGCTTGCAAACCATGTTATAAATAATAATGGTTCATGGATAGACACAATATTTGAAGCCATTCATCTTAGTAAAATTATTCGAGAGAAGTATTTTTCTTGAATTAAAATTAAAAAAATCTTGACAGGAACACCGTAAAACAATTAATAGCTCTTTAGAAACGTCTTCAACGTATCGATCCCGCCTGTCGGTTTCACGTTCTAAAATTTCAAGGAAAATATAAGCAATATGATTCACTGTAATTAGCTGAGTCATTTATAACAATCACAGTCTTTAACCCAAACACAAACATCTTAAAACCTGTATACCGTTGCAGAATAAATCCTGCCAATTACTTCACAATCAAAATATTGATATCAAACAGCGGCACCAAAGATACTTTTTACAGGTAAAATTTATATATTCTTGGGTAATTTACACCATAACGACTTTGTCTTAAATGCCTCACCACCAGCTTTATAACACATTTTCTTTACGAACTTGATTTGATCTGGAGTGATAGAGGGCACTGTAGAGCAAGTTCCATAAGCAACTCAACCAAACAAATAAAAACATTTGTTGATCCACAAAAAATAGGGGAATTTCTAGTCAATGAATCCGGCAGAACTGAAAAACAAAAAGATTAATGAACTTGTAACGCTAGCGACTCAACTAAATATAGAAGGTGTTAGCTCACTGCGGAAACAAGAACTAATATTTGCCATCCTGAAAGCCCAGGCTGAAAATGATGGAAAACTTCGAGGAAGCGGCGTACTTGAAGTCCTCCAAGATGGTTTTGGTTTTCTAAGGGCCCCTGATTATAATTATTTGCCAGGTCCAGATGATATCTATGTGTCCCCTTCACAGATACGACGGTTGAATTTACGCACAGGCGATACAATAGAGGGTGAAGTACGTGCACCTAAGGATAACGAACGATATTTCGCTTTGTTAAAAGTTGACACAATCAACTTTGAGCCACCTGAAAATTCACGCAATAAAACGCTTTTTGTGAATCTGACACCTCTTCATCCAGATGAACAGATAAATCTTGAATGGCAACACGATAACTATTCGATGCGTGTAATGAATATCGTCTCTCCACTTGGCAAGGGCCAGAGAGGATTGATCGTTGCACCCCCCAGAACTGGTAAAACAGTCCTGATGCAAAAAATTGCAAACTCTATTGTCCGCAATCATAAGGAAATTACCTTGATTGTGCTGCTCATTGATGAACGCCCTGAAGAGGTTACTGATATGAAGCGCAATGTTGACGCTGAGGTGGTTAGTTCCACTTTTGATGAACCGCCACAACGCCATATTCAGGTTGCAGAAATGGTCATCGAAAAAGCTAAAAGACTGGTAGAGCACAAGCGTGATGTTGTTATCCTGCTTGATTCCATTACTCGTCTAGCCCGTGCATACAACACTGTGACCCCAGCATCAGGTAAAATATTGTCTGGTGGTGTAGAGGCAAATGCACTGCATCGCCCCAAACGTTTTTTTGGTTCTGCCAGAAATATTGAAGAAGGTGGAAGCCTTACAATTTTAGCGACAGCTCTTATTGAAACTGGCAGTAGAATGGATGATGTTATTTTTGAGGAATTTAAAGGAACTGGTAACCACGAAATCGTACTGGACCGAAAAATGGCTGATAGAAGAATTTATCCGGCAATTGATATCAACAAATCTGGAACTCGAAAAGAAGATTTGCTGCTTCCACCTGCTGATTTAAACCGAATCTGGATACTTCGTAAAATTTTGTCATCTATGAATCCGGCGGATGCAATGGAATTTTTGATCGATAAAATGGCTCAGGCGAAAAATAATGATGCTTTTTTTGCATCCATGAACAAATAAGGTCTGTTTTTTGTTTAAAAAAACAGTGTGAGTTGGTAATAATACCATCTTTTTAAATTTTATTAGTATGATCTAATTATCAGTCAGTATTGGAGGCTTTGAGAATAATGAAAGAAAACACCCATCCTAATTACAATAAAGTTGTTGCTACATGCGCCTGTGGAAGTGAATTTGAAACCGGTTCCACCAATGAAGAAATAAAAACTGAAATCTGCTCAGGCTGCCATCCGTTCTTCACTGGTAAGCAAAAGCTTATTGATACCGCCGGACGTATTGAGAAATTCAAGAAGAAATACGCAAAACACTTGGCAGACAAAAAATAATCGCCAGAAATCATCGCATGATTAGTCTGTCATTGTCGGCATTATAGGCGATTTACCCATATGTTTGAAAACTTAGTTGATATTGATCAAAAACTTAGCAGATTGGAACAGCAGCTTTCTGATCCATCTGTACTTGGTAACCAGAAAAAATATCAGGAAGTAGTACGCGAGCATTCACAAGTTTCCAAACTTTTTGATCTGTACACCTCGTATCGAACTGTTCAAGAGACTATTCAGGAAAATAAGGATTTAATTCAGGAAGAAACTGATGACCCTGAATTAACTGAAATGGCCAAAGCGGAAATTGAAGAACTTTCTCAGGAAGAACTTTCTCTCGAGGAAGCCATCAGAGTTGCCCTTTTACCAAAAGATCCAAACGACGAAAAAAATATTCTTCTTGAAATTCGAGCAGGTACTGGTGGTGATGAAGCCGCTTTGTTTTGTGCAGATTTGTTTCGTATGTACAGTAGGTTTGCTGAGACCAACGGCTGGAAAGTTGAGGTCATGAGTAGCAGCCCCATAGGGATTGGCGGCTTTAAAGAAATTATTGGCCTCGTTAAGGGTCAACAGGTCTTTTCCAGGCTCAAATACGAATCTGGTGTACATAGGGTTCAAAGGGTGCCTGAAACCGAAACCCAGGGACGCATCCACACCTCCGCTGTAACGGTCGCGATTATACCTGAGGCGGAAGAGGTTGATCTTCATATCGAAACACATGAATTGAAATTCGATGTGTACCGATCTTCAGGACCTGGTGGACAGAGTGTTAACACCACTGATTCTGCTGTCCGAATTACCCATATTCCCACAGGACTTATAGTCACCTGTCAGGATGAAAAGTCCCAACATAAGAATAAAGCAAAAGCCCTGCAGGTTCTTCGTGCTCGTCTTCTGGATAAAGTTCAGCAGGAACAACATGATAAAATATCTGAAGATCGTAAAAGTCAGGTTGGTTCAGGTGATAGAAGTGAACGGATCAGAACTTACAATTATCCACAAGGGCGAGTAACAGATCACCGTATTAATTTAACGCTGTACAAGTTGGACCAGATTCTCACAGGTCAGCTGGATGAGGTGATTTTGCCGCTGATCACTCATTACCAATCTGAAGCATTAAAGAAATTACAATAAAACCGTTACCACATTCAAAATCTTCCTGAGCCTGCCAGGATCTTGTACCTTCCAAATTATAACATACATTTACCATGCGATTAATCGACCTCTATCATGAAGCGGTCGAAAGGCTCCTGAAGGCAGGTATTGAAAATGAGCAAGTTGAAGTTGCCTTTCTTTTTGAACATTGCTTTGGGCTCAGTCGCAGTCAATTTATTCTTGCAAGCAAACAGAACGCTGATAATAGAAAACTTCAATATTTTTATGACTTGCTGGAGCGCCGATGTTTGCGTGAACCGTTACAATATATTACAGGAACGAGAGAGTTTTGGTCGCATGATTTTTTGGTAACTCCGGGTGTATTAATTCCCCGCAACGAAACTGAATTTTTAATTCAACATGTGTTGGATACCTTTCAGGCACAAAAACACACCGAACTGTCTGTTCTTGATATGTGCACAGGAAGTGGAGTGATAGCCCTTGTTTTAGCCAAAGAGCTTGCACCACAATCTCTTATTGCCGTAGATAAGTCTTTAGAAGCATTAATGATTGCTCATAAAAATAGAAAAAAACATCAGCTTGAAACGATTGTAGAACTCATTTGTGCAGATTTGTTTGAGTCATTTAAAGGGGCAACAATATTTGATCTTATTGTCGCAAACCCCCCGTATATTGCTGATCCAGATATTGGCCAACTCGCCCCCGAAGTAAAAGACTGGGAACCTGGCTTAGCACTTTCAGGCGGCATGGATGGTCTTGATATTATAAGAAAAATAGCAAAGAAGGCTCCAGGTTTTCTAAAAGATAATGGTTGGTTATTTATGGAAATTGGCGCAGACCAGGGTGATGAGGTTTTGACTATTTTTAATAAAAAACAAGATGGTTCACCTCTTTATAAACAGGTGAAAATAATTCCAGATTGGGCAGGGCGAACGCGTGTTCTGCAAGCACAGGTTAACAAATAGGAAGTTATGGAAAAAATAATTATAGAAGGTGGTAATCCTCTTTACGGCACTGTTCCCATAAGCGGCGCTAAAAATGCTGCTTTGCCACTCATTGCTGCAACCTTACTTGCACCTGGATCCTTCACCTTGCATAACGTTCCAGACTTAAGAGATACCAGGACCATGTTAAAGGTTTTGGAAACATTAGGTTGCTCCTGGTCCCGTAAAGACAACACTGTCACTATAGATTCCACCAACATAACAGGTGCAGAAGCTCCCTATGATCTTGTGAAAACCATGCGTGCTTCTGTTCTCGTTCTCGGACCACTCATTGCCAGGCAAGGCTTTGCCAGAGTCTCCTTACCTGGTGGCTGTGCTATTGGTGCCAGGCCGATAAATTATCATTTGAAAGGTTTTGAACAACTTGGCGTAAAAACTACACTGTCTGAAGGATATGTTGAGGCCAGATCACCTGGCAAGCTCGTCGGTAATGTTGTGTATTTTGATAATCCATCTGTTACTGGTACGGAAAATTTACTCATGACAGCGGTACTCGCCCAGGGGACAACGGTCATTAAAAATGCAGCCAGAGAGCCTGAAATTGGTAATTTGGTTGATATGCTCACTATAATGGGTGCTCAAATTGAGGGGAAAAATACTGACCGACTAACAGTGCAGGGGGTAGAGTCTTTATCGCCAGCTGAGGTTACAATAATACCTGACAGAATTGAAGCAGGCACATTTTTAATTGCTGTGGCAGCAACAGGTGGCAAAGTAACGCTCACCCACTGTAACCCGTCACACCTTCCTTCACTCATTGAAAAGCTTCGTTTGGCTGGAGTGCAGATAGAGAGTGATGCCTCAACCATAACTATTACATGTCCTGTTTCGCGTAATGTAGAAAATGGCATGGTCCGAAGCGTAGATATCCGCACTATGCCATACCCTGGCTTCCCAACTGACTTACAGGCACAGATCATGGCCCTTATGGTTTTCGGAGATGGTGTTTCAATTATTCATGAAACAATTTTTGAAAATAGATTTATGCATGTAGCAGAGTTACAGCGAATGGGTGCTGAAATCCGTATTGATGGTTCAACTGCCATTGTTAATGGTGGCAAAAAACAGGAATTATGCGGTGCAAAGGTAATGGCAACCGATTTGAGGGCTTCTGCTTCTCTTGTTATAGCAGGGCTTGCAGCCAAGGGAACTTCTGAGATATCAAGAATATATCACCTTGAAAGGGGCTATGAGGATATGGTGACAAAGTTGAAAGAACTGGGGGCTCACATTAAGAAGGTTCATGAGTAGGGGGGAGTGGCAAATTTATTGTTACTATACAGCCTTGATTTTCCTTACTGGCAACGATGAGAGAACCTTCATGTCTTTCGATAAGTGATTTTACAATGGCCAGGCCAAGGCCACTTCCATTTTCTTTGGTTGAAAAGAACGGTTCAAATATTTTTTCCTGAATCCCCTGTTCGATACCTGTCCCACGATCTGCTACAATTATTGAAATATAGGAACTCTTTGAATAATCTTTTTTCTCCTGAGCTTCAAGTTTGATCGAATCTGAACAGTTTTTGCAGGCATGGCAGGCATTGGTCAATAAGTGAAACAGTGCGGTCTGAATCTGTTGTCTATCTCCCCATGCATCGAGGTTATTGTCAATTTTTGCCTCAATGAGACAGTTAACAAAAGGACTGTCTGTGGCCACCTGCTCGATTGTTTCAAGAAATAATCGCTTTAAATCAAACCATTCAGCCTTTAAAAGGGCTGGCCTTGCAAATTGCAGGAATTCAGTAATGGTTGACGACATACGTTCTGATTCACGTAAAATGATTTCGGTCAGCTTTTGTTGAGTGTTTTTTTCACCATAGTTTGTGGAATCAAGTTCCATGGCAATTATCTGGGCCGAACCATAAATAGCGGCCAGGGGATTTCTGAAATCGTGGGCAATTGAAGCACTCAGCTCACCTATAGCAGCCATTTTCCTGGCATCTATGATTTGCTTTTCCATTTGTTCAATCTTGCTGATATCCTCCAGTGTTACTATTTTCCAGCTATCATCGGGATTTTTATCATTTTCCTGAAAGTTCCCCATGTGTAAGGTTGAGTACGAGTAGACCACTCTGGTTGTTTTGCTGTTTTTCTTTAGCAACTCAGCAACATGCCTACCTTCAGATTTTCGATAAATTGTTGAAAAATAGTCCTTTAGTTTTTCTCCTCGCAATTCATCCTGAGAATATCCTGTAATTATTTCTGCTGCTGGGTTGCACGATGTAATCCGGTTGAGAGCGTCAATGGTAATGATGCCTGTGGTAATGTCATCTACGATTTGTTGATAGAGGCTGGAAATTCTATCGAGCTGCATGGACGTCCTGGAAAGAGCATCTTCAGTCGATCGTAATCTGTCTGCAACAATACCACTCAGAAAGGCTGTTAGGAAAAATATCAACCCATATACAGAAAACATATTCATGCTGACGAGAGCATTTACAATAAGACGGTAAGGAGTGAAAAGAAAATAGGAAGGAATGTATCCAAAAAATTCCAGGGTTAAAATGGCACCATAGAAGAAGGTAGCAGCTGTCGCAGGAATGAGTCCGCCAATCTTATAAAAAATCAAGCCTCCGGCAATAATGGGAAGGATAAATACTGGTGTAAAGATAGATTGGCTGCAGCCTGTGGCATATATGAGAATTGCCGTTAATAAGGTATCATTAAGGATTTGCAGTATTCCAAAACGTTTCAGTCGATTTTTTTTTCTCGAGAGGAGAGCAGTAGATAGAATCGAAAATATATAAACAAAAAGAAGAAAACCCAGAGTAATGAGTGTAGGAGGGAGTATTACATCATGGCCGATTGCCTGAAGGAGGGTAGATATACCAATGAGCAGGGTAAACAGCAAAACACGAGCAAGGAGTAACCAGCGAATATGCTTTCGCATCTGGTCTTCTGTATCTGTGACTGGTGTAAATACTTTTGAGTAGGAGCTAAATGCCATTATATTGTATTTGTGACCCTAAAAAATGGTTGGTCATCCTTTGCAGGAGAATAACACCTTGGAAGACAGTATTTATTCTTCCTGGCTAATCTATTTCATATTTTTTTGTTTTATAGCGCAGGGATCTGAAACTAATTTTGAGCAGTTCTGCTGCTCTCATCTTAGAGTTACCTGCCTTTTCCAAGGCGTAGAGTATCATTTCCTTTTCAAGGCTGGTAAGTACCTCTTCCATACCTCGGTCAAAGAGTTCCTCTTCATCAGATGCCGCAACAAAGAGGGCATCTTTAGTCGTATTGCTTTTTCCTTTCGCCTTGGAGTGCATTGATAAAATAAGGCTTTCGGGAAGAATAATATTAGAAGACTCAAGTGCGACACCACGTTCAATAATATTTTCAAGCTCTCGAACGTTGCCTGGAAAATCATATCCCATCAACACTTCAAGACCATATTTTGAAACTGTTTGTACTTCTTTGGCAAATAAATTGGAGTATTTTTTCAAAAAGTGTTCAACCAGAAGGGGTACATCGCCCTTTCTTTCTTTGAGAGGAGGAACTCGGATGGGGACTACCGCAAGACGATAATAGAGATCCTCTCTAAATCTTCCAGCCATGATTTCTTCTTCAAGATCTCGATTGGTAGCGGCAATAATTCGAACATTCACCTGTTTAGTCTTCGTACCGCCCACGGGCATAAATTCTCTTTCCTGGAGGACACGCAATAATTTTGTTTGAATAATCGGCGTTAATTCACCAATTTCATCAAGAAAGGCCGTTCCGCCATCTGCGAGTTCAAAGAGTCCGGCTTTGTCAGTTATTGCGCCTGTAAAAGATCCTTTCACGTGGCCAAATAACTCACTTTCAAGTAAGCTTTCAGGAATTGCACTGCAAGTAATTGGAATAAAAGGTTTTTGACTTACTCTGCTATGGGTATGAATGGCCTTGGCAACCAGTTCTTTTCCTGTGCCAGATTTGCCGTAAATAAGTACATTTGCTGGTGTTGGGGCAATGCGTTTGATTAGATCAAAAATTTTGATCATCTCAGGACTGTGACCAATAATCCCTGGGAATGAATCGCTTAAATCTTCATGCTGGCTTGACTGTTTTTTGACAGTGGCTGCAAGAATAACATTTTTTATTTCTTCAACATTAAAAGGTTTGGTGATGTAATCAAAAGCGTCATTTTTCATGGCCGTAACCGCATCATCTGGTGAGGCAAAGGCGGTTATCATTATAACGGGTAGATCTGGCTGTCTATTTTTGAGCTGAGCAAGAAGTTCCAAACCACTCATTCCTGGCATGCGAATATCAGAAATGGCGAGATCGAAGTGTTTGGTTTCAGCAAGGGCAAGAGCACTGGTGCCATCGGCAGCAGTTGATATTGCATACCCTTCTTTTTCCAGCAGGATTTTAAGAAATTCCCGCATGCTCAGTTCATCATCAACTATTAGAATGGATGTCATTTTATCCTGTTCATGCATTGCTGTGAATAAATCTTATTTTTTATCTTTAAAAAGAAAAGAATTTTTGCCCTTTAAATACTTTTGCACCAGGTAACCTATATCAAATATATCAAAGTGATAGATTATGATAGCAGCTATAGCCAAGCTGATACCAAAAAGAATAGCTTTCCCAAGAAGCGTTGCCCAGAAAAAGTTCAAGCCACTGCTTATGGATTGAATAGAAGTTACCTGGAATTTATACTTAGAACCAGAAATTTCTCCGATTGAGAAAGAGACCCTTTCAAGGACATCATTTTCAACAGGATTATCATCATACAGTTCAATCTCATAAATGTGTCTTATCGGTAAAGTTTCAGGAGCAGTGAAGGAAATTGAGCCTGATCTGATAAAGGTATTACTTTCAACCCCAACAAC